>CALNFG010000051.1 GCA_939792625.1 uncultured Prevotella sp. | reverse complement strand
AAACAGCATCCGCCGTATGCCGTGAACAATGTTTTACGGCTGCAAGGCATGTTCCGTGGCACTGTTTTTTCTGCTTTTTCATCTTTTCAGGCGGCTTTTCCGATGCCTTTCGGTGGCTTTCGGGCTTGCGAAAGGTGGTCTTTGGTAACATAAAAGGTTACCTTTCGGCTTGTAAAAGACCGTCTTTTGCCTCTTTGAGGCAGGCATGAAGTCCGACTGTTTTTTGTAAACGGCTGATTGTCATGCAGTTGCTTGAACGGCTTGTTTCAAGCCTCCTGATTTGGGAAACTGCCACACGTGCCCGCCGCGGGCCTTCACGCGGCTTTAACGTGACGGGCGTGTGTGGCGGTGTTGTTATATTTTAACATTACATGCGGTTTGTCTTGCAGTTGTTCCGACATTTGGACCTAACTTTTATTGATTTGCTTTGTCTTTTTTGCGAATGTTGATTTTTTCATGTATCTTTGCATGGAGGTTGTTTTACACCTCTTTTTATCACAGCGTGAGCGTTAAGCAACAGGAGCCACGCAGACAATCATTTAATTATACATGGACGACGAAATAAAAGACATCGGGAGCATAGAGGAACAGAACGAAGACATGCGCGGCGGTGATAACGGCGGCGGCAGGCCCGAAGGCGACTTGTACAAACCGGTCAACCGGTTTGACGCTTCGGCCGTGCATCATCTCAGCGGAATGTACCAGAACTGGTTTCTCGACTATGCGTCGTATGTCATTCTCGAACGTGCCGTTCCGCACATCGAAGACGGACTGAAACCCGTTCAGCGCAGAATACTCCATTCGATGAAGCGCATGGACGACGGACGCTATAACAAGGTGGCCAACATCGTGGGCCATACCATGCAGTTTCACCCCCACGGCGACGCCTCGATAGGCGACGCCCTTGTGCAGCTCGGACAGAAGGACCTGCTTGTAGACTGTCAGGGAAACTGGGGCAACATCCTCACCGGCGACCGTGCGGCCGCCCCGCGATACATCGAGGCCAGGCTGTCGAAGTTTGCCCTCGACGTGGTTTTCAATCCCAAAACCACCGACTGGCAGCTCAGCTACGACGGACGTAACAGAGAGCCGATAACGCTTCCGGCCAAGTTCCCGCTGCTTCTGGCACAGGGAGCCGAGGGCATAGCCGTCGGTCTGTCGTCAAAAGTTCTTCCGCACAACTTCAACGAGATATGCGACGCCGCCGTGAGCTGTCTCCACGGCGAGCCGTTCATGCTTTATCCCGACTTTCCCACGGGCGGGAGCATCGACGTGAGCAAGTATAACGACGGTCAGCGGGGCGGCGTGCTTAAAGTAAGAGCCAAGATAGAGAAGCTCGACAGCAAAACGCTGGTGATACGCGAGATACCTTACGGCAAGACCACATCCACCCTGATAGACTCCATACTGAAGGCTATCGAGAAAGGCAAAATCAAAGCCCGCAAGGTTGACGACAACACGGCGGCCGATGTTGAGATACAGGTGCATCTGGCTCCGGGTGTCTCGTCAGACAAGACACTTGACGCTCTTTACGCATTCTCTGACTGCGAGATAAACATATCGCCGAACTGCTGCGTCATAGAGGACAACAAGCCGAAGTTCCTTTCGGTGAGCGACGTGTTGCGTTATTCGGTAAACCATACCATGGGGCTGCTGCGACGCGAACTCGAGATACGCAGACACGAACTGCAGGAACAGCTCCACTTTGCCTCGCTTGAAAAGATTTTCATAGAAGAGCGCATATACAAAGACCGCAAGTTCGAGCAGGCTCCCGACATGGACGCTGCCTGCGCCCATATCGACGAACGTCTTACGCCGTTCTATCCGCAGTTTGTCCGCGAGGTTACCAAAGACGACATACTGCGCCTGATGGACATAAAGATGGCGCGCATACTGAAGTTCAACAAGGACAAGGCCGACGAGATGATGGCCGGAATCAAGGCCGAGATTGATGACATCGACCGCAAACTGGGCAACATGGTCGAGGTGACGGCCGACTGGTTCAGGTATCTCAAGAAGAAATACGGTGCCGCCCATCCGCGCCTTACCGAGATAAAGAGCTTTGACACGATAGAGGCCACCAAAGTGGTTGAGGCCAACGAGAAGCTGTACATCAACCGTAACGACGGTTTCATAGGCACTTCGCTGAAGAAAGACGAGTTTGTATGCAACTGCTCTGACATCGACGACATCATCATCTTCTACCGCGACGGCAAGTATAAGGTGGTGCGCGTGGCCGACAAGATATTCGTGGGCAAGAACATTCTGCATGTGGCCGTGTTCAAGAAAAACGACCGCCGCACGATATACAACGTGGTTTACCGCGACGGCAAGCTGGGCAAGTATTACATGAAACGCTTCAACGTGACCAGCGTTACCCGCGACCGCGAGTATGACCTCACGATGGGCACACCCGGCTCGCGCGTGGTTTACTTCACGGCCAACCCCAACGGCGAGGCCGAAATAATAAAAGTCACGCTCGACCCTGTACCCAGGTTGAAGAGCATTTTCAAGGAGAAAGACTTCTCCGAGGTGGCCATCAAGGGCCGCGGGGCAAGGGGCGTGGTGATGACACGTTTCAGCGTACACCGCATCTCTCTGAAGAGCCACGGCCACAGTACGCTCGGAGGGCGTAAGGTATGGTTTGACCCCGACGTTAAACGTCTCAATTATGACGACCACGGACTGTTGCTCGGTGAGTTTAACGAGGGCGACAGCATTCTCGTAGTGCTTGACAACGGCGACTTCTATCTGTCAAACTTCGATGCGAACAACCACTATGAAGACAACATACGCCTCATAGAGAAGTATGACGAGCATAAGGTGTGGACGGCGGTACTCTTCGATGCCGAACAGCAGGGCTATCCCTACCTTAAGCGTTTCCTCATGGAGGGTACGAAGAAGAAGCAGAACTACATCGGCGAAAACCCCGACAGCCGTCTCGTCTGCCTGACCGACCAGGCTTATCCACGCTTCCGTGTCATCTTCGGGGGTAACGATGCTTTCCGCGATGCGCTTGAAATCGATGCTGCCGACTTTGTAGGAGTGAAAGGCTTCAAGGCTAAAGGCAAGCGCATCACCACTTGGACGGTGGATAAGATAGAGCAGCTTGAACCGCTGAAGCAGGCCGATGGCGATGAGGAAGAAGACGACGTGGCCGCCGACGGCTCTCCCGACGCACCTGAGGACGAGAACCTCGACCCCGATGCGGGCAAGAGCCAGCAGCAGGTAATAGACGAGATTACCGGTCAGCTGAGTCTTTTTGGCGACGGCGATGACAAATAAACCAAAGGCCGGCATCGGCCACAAAGACAATGAACACTATCAGGACACTCATATTATCGGCACTGATGCTTGCGGTCGCGGTGGCTTACGGCCAGTCGGCCGACAGCGTGCGTGCGGGCAAAGAAGTGGTCAACGCACAGATGATAGGTGTGGGCGCGGCCGAGATACTTGACACTTATCTGTCTCCGGAGAAGTATAAAGGTACCGAACTGCGGTACATCTCTCACACAATACGCCGCCGCGGAGCTTCCCGATGGTCGCGCATGCTGGTGCATCAGGGCAGTTTTATATACGCCGACAACCGTTCGGGCAACGGCGGCGAGATGGCCGGCATGTACACGTTTACTTACGGTCTGCATCATAACTGGTGCTTTCTGGGCGGCGCCCTGCGGGTTATGGCCGGAGGACAGGCCGATGCCGAAGCTGGCTTTGTTTACAATACGCGCAACGGCAACAATCCAGCGCAGGCGCGGCTGGCGCTCAACATTGCTCCGTCGGCAGCCGCGGCTTACGGCTTCAGATTGGGGCGTGTGCCTGTTTGGGCACGCTATGAGGCTTCGGTTCCGCTGTTCGGACTGATGTTCAGTCCTAATTACGGGCAGTCGTATTATGAGATATTCTCGCGCGGAGATTATGACCACAACGTCGTGCCGACAACTTTTGTCTGTGCGCCGTCATTCCGGCAGATGTTCACTCTTGACTTTACGTTCGGCCGTACCACTTTGCGTCTGGGCTATCTCGGCGACTTCCGTCAGGCCGCAGTCAACAACCTGAAGTATCACACTTATTCAAACATGCTGCTGATAGGTTTTGTCAGGCATTTCAAACTTACAAGAATCATCCCATGAGAAAAGTCTTTTACGTCATATTTTCGCTGGTTACTGCCTTTTGCACAGTGTCGTGCGTCGATGAAGAGGAGTTCAGCGACAGTCCGCGCGGCAACTTTGAAGCCCTTTGGAAGATTATTGACGAACGTTACTGCTTCTTCGGATACAAGAACGAGGCTTACGGACTTGACTGGAACGCAGTGCGTGCTAAGTACAGCATGCAGATAACCGACGAGATGAATGACGACTGGCTGTTTGAAGTGTTGGGCAATATGCTCGGCGAACTGCGTGACGGTCATGTCAACATGTATTCTCCATTTGACAATGCCCGATACTGGAGCTGGAAGGAAGATTATCCCGCCAACTTCAGTGACTCGCTGCTGAGACGTTATCTCGGCACTGATTACAAGATTGCGTCGGGGCTGCGTTACCGCAAGCTTGACGATAATGTGGGGTATGTTTACTGTCCTTCGTTCGAGAGCGGTATGGGGGCGGGCAATCTTGATGAGGTGATGTTGGCGCTTGCTCCGTGTAACGGCTTGATAGTGGACGTGCGCGGCAACGGCGGCGGAATGCTCACTTCGGCCGAGACTCTGGCAGGACGCTTTACCGATGAAGACATACTCGTGGGCTACATCCGCCACAAGACAGGCCCCGGGCACGAAGACTTCTCATCGCCGGAGGAACAGATATTGAAGCCGTCAAGCGGAATAAGGTGGCACAAACCGGTAGTGGTGCTTACCAACCGCGCGGTGTTCAGCGCCGCCAACGAGTTTGTAAAGTACATGAAGTGTTGTCCTAATGTCGTCGTTGTGGGCGACCGTACCGGCGGCGGTGCGGGCATGCCGATGAGCAGCGAACTGCCAAACGGCTGGGCCGTGCGTTTCAGTGCCTGTCCGATGTACGACAAAGACATGCAGTGTACGGAGTTCGGCATAGAGCCTGATTACAGCGTTGAACTGACTGACAGCGACTTCAGCCGCGGACGCGACACTATAATAGAATATGCAAGAACGCTCATTGCCGGATGGTAATGATATGACAGGTAATGTGTGTTCATAGATTTTAAGCACATCGCTTTTGATTTTTAATCATCATGATAAATATAGACAATCTCTCGATAGGCTATCGTGTGAAAGGGGGGAACAAGACAGTGGCAGAGGGACTGACCGTCAGTCTGCCTGAAGGCCGCCTGACATGTCTCATTGGTTATAACGGTGCGGGCAAGTCGACGCTGCTGCGTACTTTGGCCGGATTTCAGCCAAAGCTGGGTGGCAACATATATATCGGCGGCCGTGAGATATCTGATTATTCCGGCCGCGAGTTGTCGCGGACGGTCAGTGTGGTGCTGACATCGAAGCCTGACGTGATGAACATGACCGTGAGAGAGATTGTGGCGCTCGGCCGCACGCCGTACACTGGTTATTGGGGTACGCTTGGCGATGAGGACCGGCGCATTGTGGACGATAGCATGAGGCAGGTGGGCATAGACCGTCTGGCAGAACGCATGTCGGGAACCCTTAGCGACGGCGAGCGCCAGAAGATGATGATAGCCAAGGCTTTGGCACAACAGACTCCTCTGATAATACTTGATGAGCCAACGGCTTTTCTCGACTATCCGAGCAAGGTGGAGACAATGTTGCTGCTGGTGCGTCTTTGCCGCGAGACAGGAAAGACGATATTCATGTCAACCCACGACCTTGAGCTGGCCTTGCAGACAGCCGACATGTTGTGGCTGATGACACCCAGACGCGGCATACATACCGGAACGCCACACCAGTTGGCCGATAGCGGAGACCTTTCAGAGTTTATCGAACGGTCAGGCATTGTGTTTCATCGCGATACTTTACGCATAACTGTTGATGATGTTGTAATATCCTGATTATCAGAAGTTTATCTTTTGCGTTTCAAAAGCTTACCTTTTGGCCTGCAAAAGCTTGTCTTTTACACGATAAAAGCTTACCTTTCGGGCTGCGAAAGGTAAGCTTTTGCAAATATATAGTTTTTTATCAGGTATGTTGCCTGTATGTCGGGATTCAGAAATTAAACGTGTAGCGTCCGCTGCCTACGTGTTTTTCTTCTCCGTTTGGCAGTTTTATCACAGCATCGCTGCCTACGGGAATTTCTACATCGAGCTGTGTGCGGGTGCAGTTAACGCTGATTTTGCCGTAGAGTGAAGCGGTTGATGCCTTGACATATTGCAGGTCGCCTACGAGCGTCGGGGCAATGAGCAGATGGCGCAGACCGTGAGTGCCCGGGCGGTTTTGTATGCCGGCAAGCGTCTTGAACAGCCATTCGTCTATCTGTCCCATCATGAAGTGATTCCATGACGAGCCCTGTCGCGGGTCCCATTGCTCGGTAAGGGTTGTGGCGCCGTGGCGCAGCTGGAAGCCGTAGCCCGGTGTCTCATAATGGTTGAGCATGGTGTAGAGCAGTTCGTTAAGCCCGTTTTGTGCCAATGTCTGGAAGAGGTATCGGTTGCCGACGTCGCCTGTTGTGAGGCGGTTGCCGTGAGCCTTGATGTCAGCCACCAGACTGTTGATTACGGTCTGCTTGTTGTCGCCGGTCAGTCCGAGGTACAGCGGCAGAGAGTTTGACGTCTGGCTGCCCGTGCCGTAATAGCAGGAGTCTGCCTTGTAGAACTTGCGGTTGAAGGCATCGGTCACCTCTTTGAGCAGTGCCGAGTATTTCTCGACGTCATGCCGGCGGTTGGTCATGCGTGCGGCGAGCACAAGCAGCTGCATGTCGAAAATGTAGTGGGCTGTCGCAACGAGAGGTACGGGCGTGTTTTTTGAAAATCCCGCGCGCCACGGACCATAGTCGTACCAGTCGCCCAGACCGTGACTGACAATGCCGCTGTCTGCCCGCGATGTGAGATAATCTACATACCGGCGCATCGGTTCATAGTTATCGGTTATCAGCGTGCTGTCGCCGTATTGGTCGTAATACATGAACGGCAGTATGATGAGCGTGCTGCCCCATTCGGGCGAGTCGTCAAACAGGTTACCGAACGATATGTACTGAGGTGCCGTTGTTGGCACCATGCCGTTGTGCTTCTGTGTGTCGGTTATGTCGCGGATTACCTTCGGCGCGTAGCGGGTCATGTCATAGTTGTAAAGAAGACTCGGACCGCACAGGTGGTCCTGCTCCAGCCAGCCCAGTTTCTCGCGGTGCGGACAGTCGCTAAGCACGCTCTGCATGTTGCTGCGCTCGGCCCGCTCTATCAGCCGGTGTGTGTCCGTGAACAGCGGATTTGAACATTCAAACGTTGACACTTCTTCGGCCGAATTGTAGATGAAGCAGCTGTTCAGCCTCTTTATTACCGGCAGACCGTCGGGGTTGGGCTCTCCTTCGAGTACGGCGCCCTCCACCTGTATGTATTGGAAGCCGTAATAAGAGAAGTGCGGATGCCAAAGCTCCTGTCCGTCTCCTTTCAGCGTGTATTCGTAATAGTGCTGGCGGCCGGTCTGCTTCTGGTCGCATGCCCCCTGCGGTGTGAGTTTTTCGGCCACGAGCATTGTTATCTTCTGTCCGCGTTTACCTGTAACCAGTATTTCGGGGAAGCCTGCCAGATTCTGTCCCATGTCCGCAACGAACGCCGACGGATGTATCTCGCGCTTGGTGGCCTTTGATGCGGCGGCGAGCGAATCTGCCGGTATGCGCTTCCACGACTTTATTCCGTAACGCTCCATGATGCGCACCGGCTGTACAGTCTGCGGCGTTAGGCGGCCTTTCGGCCCTTCGGTAATCACCACGCTGTTCCAGTGAGAGTCATCAAAGCCGGCGTTGCTGCATCCCGTCTGTTCCAGACGGGCGTCATACGATTCGCCTCCGTATATGCTGTTGAAGGTTATCGGACTTAGAGAATATTTCCAGTCGTTTCCGCTCTTTATGACTTGTTGTGTGCCGTCGGCGTAGTTTATTTCGAGGCGCAGTATCATCTGGGGCGGTCCGAAGCTGGTCTGCAGCTTGCTGTATCGGCCGAGGCGCTGCACGTTGAACATTCCGTTGCCCAGCAACACGCTGATGGCGTTGCCGCTTGCGGCGATGAGTTCAGTCACGTCGAACACGTTATAGTACACCGTCTTGTCGTATTCGCTCCACACGGGGGCAAACTCGGCACCGCCTACTTCCAAACCGTTGATTCTCAGTTTGTAGTGTCCCAGTCCGCTTACGTAAAGTACGGCGTCGGTGACATGCTGCTTCTTTGCTGTAAACTCTTTTCTCAGGATGATGCTCTTGGCCGAAAGAGAATCCACACCGGCCCATTTAGCCTTGAACGTATCTTTCTTGAACACAGTGTTCGGGAAACGTCCTTCGGGCAGACGGGCGTCTTTCTTGGTTATCGCTCCAATCCATTCGGCGTCAATCCTCTCAGGCACGACACGTATCTTCTGCCTTCCGCTTAGTGCCGAAGGCTCTCCCTTGTCGTTCCACACGCGTACCTGCCAGTAGTATCCGTGCTTGTTCGGCTTCAGCGCGGGCACGCTTATCAGCTGGCTTTGGTCAGACATCACCTTGCCCGAGGCGTAGACCTGCCTGTCAGTGACATTCTCGCGTATCGTTATTTCGTATGCGGACTGGCGTTCGCCGTTGGTGTCGGCCGTCATCTGCCAGCCCAGACGGACGGGGCCTTCTGTAATGGCTGTCTGGCTGATGTCCGTGGTTTCGGTCACCGGCCGGTCGCCCTGATAGTTGCATGTCAGGCGTGTCACGGTAAGCTTTGCGTCAGCCTGTGTTGCCAGAAATACGAAAAGAGCTAAAAAGAGTTGTTTCATGATTGTGTTTGCTTTGTGTTTTTGTAACGTTAATACGTGGCACTTATTGTTATGCACGGTCTTTTAAAAAGACGGTGAAAATATCTTTTTGTACTATGATATATTGTTTGTTGCAGTTTTTCCGTTATGTTCTGAATATGGCTTATATTTAAACCATTCTACAAAAGAATCGCTTGACGGACGGTTAATGGTATAAGTCTCGCCACATCCGTTTAACAGAATCCGCTCATCTGTAAAGGAAATCAATGACCAATATATACCACCGTCAGGACTGAACGTGCAGCTGTTGGGCCTGAATTTTGAGTTGTCAATTTCAAGGTCGTTTAGAGCAATGTTGTAATTGTCCGGCATTATCTCCATGGTGTATTCGCCCGTGTTACGGTTTTTCATAATGCGGATGTTTTGGAAGAAAAGCGTCCCGTTATTGTTGTTTCGTGTGGCAGCGGCACGAAGATATGTCATTTGTGGATTAACCATATACACAAACATGTGACGATTTGTATTGATCTCGCAATACACCAAACTGTCATCCGCATAATATCTGCCCCCGAGCCGCCATTCTTGCAAGCATCTGCCGACATCGAATTTGGTGGTACATTTTGGAACTTCGTAAGGCTTTGTGGTTTCTATGTCCTCCACTTTTTTAAGATTCATGCCACAGATATTTAATACCCCGTTGGTTTCACTTATATTGAGAGGCTCTGCGTCTGTTGGAAATGAGACTCTGCCGTCAGGAGAAAAGACAGTCTTGTGCAATATTCCGTGAGAAGGTATTTCGAGAATTGCCTGTAAGGTGCTGTCTGCCCTGAAATATACAATGCAGACAGAATCGGTAATAACAGCTTCGGCATTGTCGTTAGCCCAAACTCCTTTATGGGCAGAGTAGTCGGACGCACTTGCCTGAATGAAAGATAATAAGGCAAAGATGAGTGTAACGTATTTTTTCATGATGTAGAGATATGTTTTATGAAATAAAGCGGACATGTCCCACCTCTGGTATCGTAATCGTTTTGCTTTTACTTTTTATTGAGATGGGACATGACCGGTTACTGTCTGACCCGCAGTGTTGTAGTCTTGCTGGTTATCTTGCCGTTCTTTATACTTGCGTTGACAGTCCGTCCGCCGGTGGCATGCAGGCGGAATGTGGCGTCTACGCCTTCCGGCCATGCGGGGAAGAGCATCAGGCTGCCGTCGGGTGATTCCTGCAGGAGCATTTCCTGCAGACCAATCATGGCCGAGCCGCCGCGGTTGCAGTCGGGTGCCCAGTCGTAACCGGGGTCCCAGAAGGCCGGAAAACGGTAAGGCCCGTCGGCAAATTTCTCGCCGTTCAGCCTCATGGCATCGTCGGTAAGACCGAGGCAGGCCGCCCAGATGTTGTCCTGTTTCCATCCTTTCGACGTGCGCATCTCCACGGCGTGCGGGTCTTTCAGGTAAGTGTTGCGTGCCGTCTGCAGGCCGGGACGCCCCAAGCCGTACATGCGCCACGGAAATACGGGGTAGAGCTGTGGTGTCTCCACGTTCTGTATGCGTGCCCATACAACGGCCGGAGCAATGCAGGTGTCACCGCCGATTGTGCGCAGCGGTATTTCTGGCAGACGGTCAGTGAATGTGGAATCAAGAGCGTAAGCCGAAAAGTCGCTGCTGCCTTTAGCTGCCTTATATGCCTCAAACTGAGCGGCCACGGTGCGTAATGCGGCTATGACGCTCGACGGATTGTAAGCCATCTTGTAAGTCTCGCAGCCCGATGACGGGTAGAGTATCAGTCTGCCGTCGCCGTCAAGAGGCTTCACTCCGCGCTTGCGGGCAAGATATTGATAATGTTCGTCAAAGAATCTGAGGCACTCCAGGATGAGAGGCTCGTATTTGGTGATGTCTGTTCCGGCATAGAAATGCGACTGAAGAATCATCGAACAGAACTCGAGCGACGTGTCCCACTGATATTCCAGCCATGCGTTGCGCTCCATGCCGGGGTCGTCGCCGGGTTTGTGCTTGCCGTATTCGGCAGGGTTTGGCAGGCCGAAGTTCTCCAGCTGTTCGCAGAACGAGGCTCCGCCGTGTCCCCAATAGTGGCGGGTGCGCATGGCGGCAGTGGGCAGCAGGCGCAGGTATGTGTCAAACTGAGATAGCATCATGTCTGTGTCGCCGCTCTTAAGCATGGGCCAGTAGACGAGGCGCTGGTTTTGAGCGGTCATCGTGCCGCCGCCCCATTTGCGGTAATCGGGGGTGAACGGAGACTTGGGGTCGGCATACACGGGGTCGAAGGTGAACAGTCCGCCGTTAAACTTCGACGGCCATTCTCCGTAGGCATTGCAGCCCAGCATGTAGCGGAACAGCTCGTAGTTGCGTGCCATCGTCCTGGCCTGCCGTACTTCTGGCGAAGCCTCGTTGCCGTCGATTGTGACGTAGCTGCGCTGCCAGTAGCCGTGCCACCAGCGGGCGCTGCGCTTTCTCGACACCGCAGCCGTGGGTACCTGTTGCGGACCGTCGCCGGTGTACAGAGCAATGGTGACGGTGGCGCGGCGCATGCCGGGGTAGGTGAAGCGCCACGAGCGGTAGTCGGTAGAGGCGTATGTGCCGTCGGCAGTGCCGGTGAAAGTGAAGCCGGGAGCCGTCATCCTGCCGCCGAAGCGCAGGCCTCCGAGCGGATTGTACAGACTGTCTTTGATGGCGTCGAGCCGTTCGCGGTTTACGGTGAAGTCGAACACGGTCTCGCTGCGGTTTTGATGCCAGAAGTCGAGTGCCGACCCGCCGGCGCGTATCGAGTCGGCATAGGTGGTGCAGTCTTTTGGCAACACCCATTTGTACGAACACTGCTGACACTCGGCTTTTGTCAGCGGACGGTCCTTGTAGCGCCAGCTCTCGTAGCTCAGCGTGGCGTCGGTCTTGCTGCCGGAGTTAATCTCCATGTAGACGGCAGACGTGAAAACGTCGGCCCAGAGGCGCACTTCGGCATCGCCGCCTTTTATGTAAACGGCGCCGTCGGCCAGGCGTAAAGTCTGCGTGAACTCCCCGTTGTCTTCGCCGAAAGGCTCTGACGCGAGGCTGAGGCGCCAGCGCCCGGCCTTGAGCAGAGTGTTGTTCTCGTCGAACATTCCGCTGCGGGCGACGTAGAATATCACGTCGCCGTCTTCAACCCACACGTTCATGCCAACGTCGTGGCCGCCGCAGGGCATTGATTCAGAAGAGTTTTTGCTTGGCGACGTCCATACGTAATCCTGTGGTACGTAGTCGCCGGCATGTGCGGGCACGGCAGTTGCGGCCGCAAGCAGCGGATACGCGGCTGCGGCAAGAACGGTTGCAATGATGTTGTGTCGTAAGTTCTTGAGTGTCAGGTAAAGATTTTTCATGTTATTCCGGTTATTGCATGATTTGTTTCTGAGCAGTGTGTGGCATGTCTGCCGCTGTCGCAGGCGGGCACGAGCCGTATCTGCTGTCAGGCACAAAGATAGCGAATAAAATCCTTATGTCATAACTTCGGGGCGAAAAATAAAGGTGAAAATCCAAAAAGTAAGGGCCTGCGGCGCGTGGTCGCACGGTTGCGGGCAGGGCGTATCAAAAATTACAGTTTTGCCGGAGCTTACCTTCTGGCGGCCGAAAGCTTGTCTTTTGGCGCCTGAAAGCTTACCTTTGACGAAGCCGAAAGCCGTGTTTTGTACGCCCGGAGATAATGTCCTGAATGTCAGCAGTTTGCACGGATGCCAAAAATTACGGTCGGCAGTGTGTTCATAGGGTGATTGAAAAGGCACATTAGCACGGCTCGGTGCTTTGCAGTTACGTGATAAAGTTGTAATTTTGCACTGTTGTTTGCGCCGGCCCTCATGGGCGGCTGCGGCTAAGACTTTATGACATGGTGAATAAATATGAAGCCAGACTGAGCAGCGAGCGCATGCTGCCGCTTGTGTTCAAAATGGCTATGCCGGCTGTGGCGGCACAGTTGGTCAATCTGCTTTACGGCATAGTAGACCGTATCTACATAGGTCACATTCCCGACATAGGTACTGACGCTCTGGCCGGTGTTGGCGTCACGACATCCATAATATTGCTCATATCGGCTTTCTCGGCCATTGTTGGCGGAGGCGGTGCGCCTCTTGCAGCCATT
>CALNFG010000050.1 GCA_939792625.1 uncultured Prevotella sp. | reverse complement strand
GTGATATAGTCTTGATGAGCAGCTTTGGAACGAAGAGTTCCGAGGCTGCTTTTTTGTTGTTGGTGGTGTGGTGGTGGGACTGGGAGAGCCGGGAGGACTGGGAGAAATGGGGTAGCGGATATTTGAACGCGGAGTTCGTCTCTTTTTAAAAGAAGGAGATTGAGTCTACCCCCGTGTAAGCATTTCCACATTGGCCACGCGTAACGGTTTTAACGGCCAGACACTGCGCAAACAGTATGTGCGGCAACTCATGTCCGAGGCCGTGAACCGGATGTGGATACGGCTGTGCTTGAGGAGGAAAACAAAACATTCAGGGAACACTGCGCCGGGCGTAAGTACACCAAAAGCCAGACAGAACGTGAGGTAATTCCTCAATTACTTTTTGAGGAAAGCAGACAAACGCCTCTGCCGAATCGTTCAACGCCAAGATAAAGGCTTTCCGGGCGCAATTCAGGGGAGTGGGATTTATGTTCAGACTTGCAATGCAATATGCCTGATACGGAAAGGCTACTCACCGGGAATATCCGCTGACCAGATATGAGTCAATTTTATGACTTTGCTTTGATAAAATAAATCTGTCCGTCAATTATGCTCTTGTTGTAAATAAGTCAAGCATTTATTGACTGACAGATTGAGTAAAATATTTTGAGGAGAGAATTTATTATTTTTTAATAGGCTTTGTCGTCACCATGAATGGCATCAGAAACGGTCTTCATGATGATTTGTATGTCAAGCCAAAAGTTCCAATGTTCAATGTACCAAATATCTTTTTCTACGCGGCGACGCATATCTTCAACCGTTTTTGTTTCACCTCGTTCTCCGTGTGTTTGTGCCCAGCCTGTTATTCCGGGTTTCACATAGTGTCTGACCATGTAGTCGGATATGAGTTCTGAATAATAGTCAGTGTGTGCCAACATGTGCGGACGTGGTCCAACAATACTCATGTCTCCTTTCAGCACATTGATGAATTGTGGCAGTTCGTCTATGTTTGTGTGACGCATTAATGCGCCCCACTTGGTTATGCGAGGGTCATTTTTTATTGCCTGCAATGTGTCTGAATCTTTATTAACCTTCATACTGCGGAACTTATAGCACCAGAAGTCCCGTCCGTCATATCCGGTACGTTTTTGTTTGAAGAACAGCGGACCGGGCATTGTAATCTTAGATACGATGTATACAACGATGAGAATGATTGGGAACAGTGTGCATAAAAACATCAGTGACACTATAACATCAAAGATTCTTTTCTTTATTCTGTTGCGTACGTCTCTCAGCGGCTCATCATATTGTGAGATGACATATATGTCGCCAAACTCTTTTACTTTAGCTTTACTGAATTCTCCGTATGCGGGAGATGGTACGTAATAAACACGAATCATATTCTTGTAGCACAATTTCATTATTGCTTTAAGCTCTTCTTTATCTGATGGAACTGTGCTTATGTAAAGTTCATCAACGTTATTCTTCTCCAGATAATCTATAATGTCCGACATTTTGCCAAGATAAATGACATTTTCCTGAGAAATAGAGTAGATCAGAGGGTCGTTTTTGCTTTCGGCAAAATATCCTATCAGGTTATATCCGTTCCAGCTGTTGGTCATTATATTTGTGATTTTCTGTGCCATGACCCCTGTCCCAACTATCACGGCTTTCACGGAGTTTTGACTTACGCTTCTTTTATATCTGATGCGGGCACGTAAAAAAAGTCGTTCAGCGCTTGTTACAAGAAATATTGCCGTACCCAAAAACAGCGAACTCAGTATTCCTGGGACTTCTGCATCAGTAAAGACTCCTATGAATGATGTATACAGGACGATGAACATCAGTGATGTCCTTGAAGTATTGCTCAAAACCTTAGCCGGTATTGACCATCTGTGGTGCAGGGTAAGACTTACAATTTGCAGGGCTATGATATAAGCCACGTTTGCCGCAACAAAATATGCGGTAAAATGAGTAGACCAATCCAGTCGGGGAAACCACTCAAGGTAATACGACAGTAAAAATACAATGTTAAATGTCAGCCAATCTATCATTGACAATAAAACGCCTAGTTTAAATGTTCGGTCAAATGCAGAAATCATAATTATATCTTACTTGTATTCAAATCCACACTCTCTTAAAATACCTATTTTAATTATAATGCAGGTTATAATGCTTTTTACGGCTTCGACACTGCATCTTTCATGCATGTCTTCCATACTTTTAGTCAGGTTTTCATGCGGGTACGACTTACGCCGTATGTGTCAAGGATTTGCGTATGCGTCATGTGCTTTGGCGCATGGTGCTTCCTTTCATTTGGCAAAGTTAATGAAAAATAAATTTTGTACAAAGAAAAAAGTAAAAAAAATGCACTATCTTTGCAAGCAAGAATGAATCAAAGAATAAATCAAACTACGAGGAAATGGAAGAACAGAAAGAACTTTTTCATGAAGTGAACGAAGGGTACACCATGCTTGAAGCGATAAATGAGGCTAAGAGATGCCTGCATTGCAAAGTTCCGCAATGTCAGAAAGGGTGTCCCATAAGTCAAGACATACCAGACTGGATTCATGAATTATCCATGGGTAATCTTGGAAATGCCATGAAAATAATCAATGACAAGAGTAATCTGCCCGCAGTATGCGGTCGTGTATGTCCGCATGAGAAACAGTGTGAGGGTCATTGTGTGCTTAACAAGAAAGGTGAGGGAATACATGTAGGAAAGTTAGAGCGCTTTATTGCTGATTTTGACGGCAACATGGGACTTATCAGGGAAAAACTTAAACCCAAGACACGTGGTAAGGTGGCTGTCATAGGCTCAGGGCCTGCCGGACTTACCATTGCTGGCGATTTGGCACGTAAAGGTTTTAATATAGAAATATTTGAGATGGAGCCGGAGCCGGGAGGTGTGCTGATGTTCGGAATACCGGAATACCGTCTGCCTAAAGAGGTTGTAAGGCGTGAGATAAAGAAGATTGAGGAGCTTGGTGTGGTTTTTCATTGTAGCACCACAATCGGAACAGATTTGAACATAGACCAGCTGTTTGAACAGGGATTTGATGCCATATTCATGGGTACGGGTACGGTGAAGCCAAGAAAGCCGGACATTCCGGGACGTAATTTGCGTGGTGTGAGACAGGCTGTGTATTTCCTCCGTAAAGTCAGTCTTTACAACGAAGGCAGCATTACCCGTGAGGATGTGCCTGTTCAAGATGGTGACCGTGTGTTTGTTCTCGGTTGCGGCAACACAGCCATGGATGCGGCCCGCACAGCCATACGTATGGGTGCGCGTGATGTGGAGATAATTTATCATCGTACCGTTGACGACATGAGTGCCCTGCGTTCAGAGTATGACGAGGCTGTGGCTGAAGGTGTGAAATTCAACTGGGAATCAAAATTGGTCGAGATTCTCGATTTTAACGGAACGCTGAGCGGTGTTGTCATAGAACATGACGGGCAACGCCGTACAGAAAAGGCTGATAAGGTACTTATGGCCATCGGCTCGGTTCCGGCCAGCCGTATAGTGTCGACAACGAAAGGAATTGAGACCGACGACAGCGGATATGTGCTTACGCGAGACACTCCGTGCGGCATGACGAGCCGAAAGGGTGTATTTGCCGGCGGAGATGTTGTCAACCGTCCGTCAACCGTAGTGCTTGCGATGCGCGATGCAAAGAATGTGGCCGAAGGCATAGCCCAATATGTGGATGCGGTCAAATTGCTTGAGGCAATAAACCTTAGCGGTAACCTTCGTAAGGAAGATAATTAGTATTCGGCATGTAACAGTCAACCGTGGAAACAGTCATGAAGTTTCCGCGGTTTTTTATTTGTCATGAAATGCCGGCCAATTTATTGAAAGATAAAATAACAGGCATTTGTTTCACCGTGGTCACGTCTTTTATCATACGGCGGTAAAAGACCACGGTGACAATGGCGCCTGTCGGGTGGAACAGGCGTTATTCCATGCCTTTTTCAGACTGAAGTTTTTTCTCTGCTATTTGTCTTTTTATCCAATCCATTATTACATTTACGACATACCGCTGTTCGTCTGCCGTGAGCCGGTGGCCGGATGTTATGCCGTGCCATTTTGCCAGACATCCTCGGCAGCAGCAGCCCGTGGCATGTTGGGCTATGAACACCGGATGGCCGCGCATCGGGGTCTGCCGGCCATCATTGGGAATAGAGGCCGGTGCAAGGCGCCTGGCTATGAAGTCTTCGGCATGGCGTCGTATCGTTTGCAGACCTTTATTTTCTATATACTCTATGTCGGCATGTTTCAGGCAGAATCTGCGGCGAAAGTCTGAACGCGCCAGGCGGTAGAACAATTCGTCAAAATCACGGCATACATGTTCTTCTTCGCAAGGGATGTCAGCGTTAGTCTCATCTCCGAAGAGGTTGCCTTCTTTCATCATTCGGGTATGAATCTTGTCATACTGTTTTTCATTTTGTTTCATTTTCACATGTATATGTTTCACGTTAGCAGGTCATAGCCTGTCTGTGCAGGCGTAATGCAAAGTAAAATATTTTCTGTCGGACGGCAAAGCAATAAGTATAAAAACATATATAAACCTACTTTCAGTCAGAAAAAAATTGTTAACTTTGCCGAAAACAATCTGCTGTTTTTGTGGCAGACATAAATTATACGCTATGCAAGAGATACTCAACATGGAGATTTTCGGCCTGTCGGTACGTTGGCTGATAACGTTCGCCGTTAAGGGCTGTGTGATTTATCTGTTTGTGCGGCTGCTCACGGGCATCACCAAATATCTGTTTTACCGCTCCATGCACAAGCAGGGTAAGATTGTGCTTGACGAGACGAAGGTCAGCTTCATGCGGCGCATCATCGTCACGGCGATATATATAATAGGTATTGCGGCGTTTCTTTCGCTCATCCCCGGCATGGAGAAGGTCAGCAACTCCATTCTTGCCAGTGCGGGAATTATGGCGGCAGCCGTAGGTCTGGCTTCTCAGGATGCGCTGTCTAACGTTATCGGAGGTCTGTTCATAATCTTTTCACAGCCCTTTAAGCTCGGTGACTTTATCGAGGTTGACAGTACGATAAAAGGCACGGTCATGGAGATAACGTTGCGCCACACGGTGATACGCGATGCCGAGAACAGAATGATTCTTATCCCGAACAATAAGATTAACTCAAGCACAATCATCAATTCGTCGTATGGCGACACGTCTACATGTTCGTTTGTCGAGGTGGGTGTTTCGTACACGGCCGATCTTAACCGTGCCATCGACGTTATGCGTGACGAGATAATGAAACATCCCTTGCTTATCGACCACCGTACAGAGCAAGACAAGGAGAACGGTGTGCCGCAGGTGGTGATACGTGTCACAAATCTTGGCGACTCTGCCATAACCATGCGTGCATGGGCCTGGGCGTCAAGTGCGGGCAATGCCTTTGCCATGAAGTGCGACCTGCTGAAAGCCATCAAGGAGCGCTTTGATGCCGAGAACATCGAGATACCTTATCCTTATCTGAACGTTGTACAAGCCTGACGGTGTGTAGTAATACCGGCGTGTGTTGCCGTTGTCACATAAAAACAATATCCGGAAATGCCTGAAATAATTTGTCGCAGAGCCACCTGTGCCGATATTCCGCAGATGATGAAGCTGTTTGCGGATACTGTTCTTAACGTAAATACGAAAGACTATACGCCTGAAGAGGCTGCCGACTGGGCAGCATGCGGTGATGATGTGGAACGTTGGCGCAGTCAGGTGAATCACATGTTCTTCATTGTAGCCGCTGATGCTGACGGGCCGTATAAAGGGCTTCGCCGCAATGCGCGACGACGGTTATTTACATTTCATGTTTGTGCATAAGGATTGTCAGGGACAGGGCATAGCCACGCGTCTGCTGTCGTTGGTCGAGAGTCATGCGCGCGGTTTGGGCGTGAGGCTGATTACATCGGAAGTAAGTATCACGGCGCGGCCGTTTTTTGAGAGTCGCGGTTACGCGGTAAAGGCTGAGCAGAAAGCGCATGCACGGCACCTGTATCTCACCAATTACAGAATGGAAAATAACCTTTAGGTTTATGTTGACATGATATGGGAGAATAATTGATGGGCTTTTGCGTATGAGTAAACTGATAAAATCTCTTCTCATTTGGTTGTGTTTTGTTCCGTTGGCTGTTGCCAACGGTGTTTTTCGCGATTCGTTGCTCTGCGGTTGGCTTGGCGGTGCATTGGCGTTGCCTGTCAGTGGACTAATTCTGAGTTGTCTTATTTTTGCCGTAACATGGTTTCTGCTTCCATGCGTTGTCACAGTGTCCGGCCGTGACGGTTTCAGGATGGGTTGCGTATGGACAGTGCTTACGGTGCTGTTTGAGTTTTTGTTAGGTGTTGCCGGTGGTCAGTCTGTTCCCGATTTGCTTTCTGCATACAATCCTTTTACGGGCAATCTATGGCTTCTTGTTGTCATTTCCGTTTTTCTTTCACCTGTGATAGTGTCTTCGTTTAAAGTCTCTCAATGAGTCTCGGCAAGGCTTATTTCTCTTTTGGGTAACTTGTTGATTCTCAGTGCTTTATCGTCGGCCGTCCAAAAGCTTGTCTTTTGGGCTGCAAAAGGTGGTCTTTTGGTGGCTGAAACATGACCTTTTGGCCGTCAAAAGCTTATCTTTTAGCCGTCCTTTCGTCAGGTCATGTTCTCCTTTGTTTCTGTCGTGACCGATAGGGCGTTGCAGAGAGCGTGTGGCATGAGATAAATTTGCGGTATGTAAAGCTTTGCCGTAACAGGCAAAATGAGTAATTTTGCAGCATGATATATCCTAAGACTTTTGAGAGTAAAATAGGTTTCAACGAAATCAGGACATTGCTCGGCGAGCGCTGTCTCAGTCAGTTGGGCAAAGACATGGTGGCCTCGATGACCGTTACCGACGATGCCGGAGTAATCAACGAGTGGCTGGCTTGTGTGCGGGAGTTTCGCCGTTTGCAGGAAGAGGCCGATGACTTTCCCTTGCAGTACTTCTTCGACGTGCGTTCGGCAGTGGCCCGCCTGCGTCTTGAGGGCACTCATCTTGATGAAAACGAACTGTTTGACCTGCGTCGCTCGCTTGACACAATATGTGGCATGGTTGACTATCTTAACCGTCACGAAGACGGCCCGGACGGTACGGCTCTTTATCCTTATCCTGCTCTTCACCGGCTTACGCTCGGCGTGGAGACGTTTCCGCAGCTCGTGAGGCGCATCGACGAGATACTCGACAAGTTCGGGCGGATTAAAGACAGTGCATCGCCCGAGCTGGCAAATATACGCCGTGAACTGGCCCGTACCGAGGGCAGCATCTCGAAAACGCTTTACGGCATACTGCGCACGGCGCAGAGCGAGGGGCTGGTCGACAAGGATGTTTCGCCTGCCGTGCGCGACGGCCGCCTGGTGATACCCGTGACACAAGGGCTGAAGCGGCGCATAAGGGGCATTGTTCACGATGAGTCGGCATCCGGCAAAACCGTGTTTATCGAGCCTGCAGAGGTGGTTGAGGCCAATAACAGGGTGAGAGAACTCGAGGCAGACGAGCGCCGCGAGATTATAAGGATACTGACAGAGTTTGCAAAGCTTGTGCGTCCGCACGTGAAACCGATACTTGAGTCGTATAAGTTTCTTGCCACCATTGATTTCATCAGGGCAAAAGCCGAACTTGCACGGCTCATCAAGGGCATAGAGCCTGAAGTAGAGCCGTATCCGCATATCGACTGGATTCAGGCGTCGCATCCGCTGCTGCGCCTCTCTCTTGAGAAGCAGGGCAAGGGTGTTGTGCCGCTCGACATCATGCTCACGGGCGAGAAACGCATACTCATAATATCCGGACCCAACGCCGGAGGCAAGTCTGTGTGCCTAAAGACTGTGGGTCTTGTGCAGTACATGCTTCAGTGCGGACTGTCCGTGCCGTTAGGCGAGCGTTCGCGCACAGGCGTGTTCGGCAACATCTTCATCGACATAGGCGATGAGCAAAGCATAGAGAACGACCTCAGCACATATTCGAGCCATCTGACAAACATGAAGCAGATGATGCGTCATTCCGACAATTCCACACTGCTGTTGATCGATGAGTTCGGCACGGGCACCGAGCCGCAGATTGGCGGTGCCATAGCTGAAGCCGTGTTAAAACAGTTTTGTGAGAAAGGTGCATACGGTGTCATCACCACCCATTATCAGAATTTGAAACATTTTGCCGACAGCCACGAAGGTGTGGCCAACGGTGCAATGCTTTATGACCGCCGGCTGATGCAGCCTCTGTTTCAGTTGTCGATAGGAAATCCCGGCAGTTCGTTTGCCATTGAGATAGCCCGGAAGATAGGTCTGCCTGAGGAAGTGATACGTGACGCAAGCGACATCGTGGGCAGCGATTATATACAAAGTGACAAATATCTTCAGGACATTGTGCGGGATAAACGCTACTGGGAGAACAAGCGCCAGGCCATACACCAGCGGGAAAAGAATCTGGAACAGGTCATCGCCCGCTACGAAAATGAGGTGAAGGAGCTTGAACAGAGCCGCAAGGCAATCATCAGCAAGGCCAAGCAACAGGCCGAAGAACTGCTCGGCGAGAGTAACCGCATGATAGAGAAGACTATCAGAGAGATACGCGAGAGTCAGGCCGAGCGTGCCGAGACTAAGAAGATACGTGAGGAGCTTGAAGCTTTCAAGTCGGGAGTGAAGGAAATCGACACTGCCGCCAATGATGAGATGATAGCCCGCAAGATGCGCCAGATACAGGAGCGGAAGGCCCGAAAGGAAAAACGGAAGAAAGACAAGGCCGCCGCAGCACAGCAACAGGCAGATGCCGGGACAGCTGTTGCTGCCAAGCATGCTGCCGCACAGGAGGCCGCATCGTTTGCCGTAGGCGACACCGTGCGCATAAAAGGCTTGTCGACGGTAGGGCGCATAGAGAGCATGGACGGGAAAATGGCAACGGTGATATTCGGCGACATGCGCACGAAGATGCGTACCGAGCGGCTCGAACGGGCTGACATGCCTAAGCGTGAAGAGCCGAAGACGTATGTCAGCGTTGCCCGGCAGACCCGCGAGACCATAGACAACCGCAAGCTGAACTTCAAACAAGACCTCGATGTGCGCGGCATGCGCGGCGACGAGGCCATAACAGCAGTTACTTATTTTATTGACGATGCCATACTCGTGGGCATGAGTCGTGTGCGCATATTGCACGGCACAGGCTCGGGCATTCTGCGCAGCCTTATCCGCGAATACCTTGCCACGGTGCCTGCAGTGACATCGTTCAGAGACGAACATGTGCAGTTTGGCGGAGCCGGAATAACGGTTGTCGATATAGAATGATTGGGTAATGCCGGCTTGTTATTTGCCGGCATTACAGCCTTTTGAGCGTTGCCGGCCAAGTTCGTAGGCATTGGCCGCCATGCGGTTTACTATCTCTTCAGCCCTGTCTGTGTCCATGTTGCCCGCTTCCGGCTTGCGGGTCATGTTGTTTATGTGTTCGTCCTGAGTTTCGATGCGTCCTTCCAGCAGATTGATGAAGTTGCGTTTGTATTCTTCAACCATTACGTTATATATTTCCTCTGTCCGGCATGCCATGCGTACAAGGTCTGCAGACGTGGTGGCAGGCGTCACCGTCCGGCGCAGTATTTCTTCTATCTCGCCGGCTTCATAGTTCATTTTTGCTATCGCGTAGAATGCCTCTTGGTTGAAAAGTTCTGATATTTGTTCGTAGTGGTCGAGCATTACGCGTTTTATGTTTTTGGGCTCAAAACATTCCTGCATGTTGCAGTCATTCTGTGCTTCGATAACTCCCGTGACGTAATATTTGAAAAACGCACGTACTATGGCTGCCGTAACGATGTCTTTTTCTATCATTTTTCCTGTTTTTTTAGTTGTGCTTCATTGGCATCTTGGCAATTGGCTTGGTTTCTAGTTGCCGCCGATATGTTTCTTGTCAGTCCCTCGTATTTTGCTCTTTTCACTGCGCTGCCCTTGAACAGCGTGCGGTACTGTTCCACCGTAAGTTGCTGCCAGTCGGCGCGTGTCATGCTTACGAGTTCGGGTTTAGGTGCAAGCAACTGCTCTTCCGTTGGTTTGGCAAATCTGTTCCACGGGCATGCGTCTTGGCAACGGTCGCATCCGTAGATGCAGTTTCCCATTTTTTCGGCTGCCGGCCGGGGTATCGTGCCGCGGTTTTCTATCGTCAGGTATGACAGACACATCCCCGCATCGAATGTCCCGTCATAACCCAATGCTCCCGTCGGGCATGCCTGTGTGCATGCTCTGCATGTACCGCAACGCTGCTGTATGGGCTTGTCGTAGTCGAGACAGATGTCAAGAAAGAGTTCTCCGAGAAAGAACATGCTGCCCGCATGTGGAATTATGAGTTGTCGGTTACGTCCGGTCCAGCCTATTCCGGCTTGTTCGGCCCAGTATCGTTCCAGCACGGGAGCAGTGTCGCAAAATGCTCTGTACGTGCTTATTCCCAAGTTCGCGGCGAGCGTGTGCAGCTTTGACTTCATGATGTCATGATAGTCCCGGCCGAGCGCGTATGCAGCTATTTGCGGCTCTCCGGCGGGCAGGCGTTGTGCCGGAGAGTAGTTGAGAGCCACGCAGACAATGCTTTTCACTCCCGGCATGAGCAGCGTCGGGTCGAGCCTCTTGTCCGTATTATGTGCCATGTAATCCATACCGGCATGTCCGCCGGCCTTTATCCATCGGATGAAGGCATCGGCATGCGTCTTGTCTACCTGTCCGGCTTCGGCCACTCCGCACGCAGAAAAGCCGAGGGAACGTGCCTCGGCTTTTATCGTTTCACTCGAAAGTCTTGAACTCATATCCTTGCTCTTTAAGCCATTTCAGAGCTTCGGGCAAAGCATATCTCAGCTTGTCGATGCTCTTCAGCGAATCATGGAAGGTTATTATCGAGCCGTTGCGCGTGTAGCGCTTCACGTTTTTCAGCACGTCTTCTGCCGTCAGCCACTTGCTGTAATCGCGGGTTACGAGGTCCCACATCACTATACGGTACTTGCGTCCGAGCCAGAAGTACTGTTCCCAGCGCATCCAGCCGTGCGGAGGGCGGAACAGATGTGCGCCGATAAGCCTGTTGGCCTTCTCAGCATTGGCGCTGTACGACTTGGTGGTATGCTTGAATCCGCCCCAGTGGTTGAATGTGTGGTTGCCTACCTGGTGGCCTTCTTCCACAATCTGTCTGAACAGTTCGGGGTGTTTTCTTACATTGTCGCCCACCATGAAAAATGTGGCGCGGGCGCCGTAACTTGCCAATGTCTCGAGAATGAACGGGGTAGATTCAGGTATAGGACCATCATCGAAAGTCAGATACACTGCTTTCTCATGTTTGTCCATACGCCATGTTGCCCGTGGGTAAAGCCAGCGTAGCCATTTGGCAGGCTGCTCGATTATCATTTCTTTCTATGTAATGAATATAAGAAGTAAGGAGAACGGAAGCAAACGGAAATACTGTTCCTGCCTTACTTGTGGTTTCTTGCAATTAAATGAATGAAGAGAGAAGCAGTATTCAGCAGCGTTCGGTTAAGTTGCCTGATACTCCTTCTCTCTTTGTTCTTTCGGTTTATTATTGCGGTATCACTCCGCCCTTGCCGTGATATGTTGCCAGATCTGCGTTGAGTTGTGTCTCAAGCTTCTTTGCGAGAGCATCGTCAAAGATTGAGGCGTTGTCTATACACATGCTCATGACGTAGATGTGCATCATGCAGTCTTGCTGTGCCTGAGTGAAGCGGCTGCCTGTCAGCGAGTTGTACCATGTCATGTATTGATGTGCATTGTTGAATACGGCTTTGGTCACCTCGGCTGCTTTAGCCTTGTTGCCGAGCAGTGCGTACGCCTTTGCCATGTCGGTACCGCCGCTGAGATAGTTGAGCGGGACATTGTATGCCGGTATCACTTTCTCCGCGTATGCCAAAGCCTTGCGTGCCTTGTCGGTTTTGCCTTCGGCGATGAGATGGAGTGCGAGCTGGGCGAAGAGCCTGCGGTGAGTGTAACACATGCGCATCACGGTCTCGTCGAGGTATATGCCCTTCTTGTCTATGCCTCCGTACTTGAAGCGGGTCATCATGTTGTTGTAAACGCGCTCTGTGTCGAAGTTCTTGGCTCCGGCCACGTTGGTGGTGAACGGCGTGATGCGGTTGACAAGACCTTCCTGCACGAAGTTGTCGCCCAGGTTCATGTAATTTTCCGCTCCCACTGTACTTGCCACATAAACGGGACGTGTCCAGTTACATTCGGCAAGAATCTCGAGCATCATCAGGTCGTTCTTGTAGAGGGCATTCTTGCCTTTGAGCGAGATTACCATGCGGTCCGGGATAGAGTCTGCCGCCATCATCATGCCGCTCTTTCTGACGGCCTCTTTGTCTATTGTGATGTAGAGGGTGTCTGTGGGAATGATGTGCATGTCCTCGCTCTTTGCGCGCACCCAGTATTTCATGATGTTCTTCACCTCAAACGGGTTGTCGCCGAACGTGGCTCTTGCTTCTTCCGGATGACTCTTGTAGAAGTCCAGAATCTGCTGTTTGGCGTCAGGCACCACGTCGATGTAATCGTTTGTGCCCGAGCAGTAATCCAGACGCGGCCACGTTATGGGCAGTGCGGGCGAGTCGTATGCCTGCCGGCACATCTGGTCGATATACCAGTCGGTGGCCAGATAGCTTAGGTTGCATACGCGGGCATCGGTCCTTTCGCCCTCCACTTCCTGATTATACCATAGCGGGAAGGTGTCGTTGTCGCCGTTGGTGAATATCACGGGATTGCCTTTGTCCTGCAAAGACATCAGATAGTTGCGGCCGAAGTCGCGGCAGACGTAGCGTCCGCTGCGGTCATGGTCATCCCAAGTCTGGCTTGCCATCTGTACAGGCACAAGCAGACAGAGTACTGACACTACGGCTGTTGCAACCGTTCCGCTGACTTTTGCATATTTTTTCAGCAGGTCGATTATTGCCGCAACGCCGATGCCGCACCATATAGCGAAGGCATAGAACGAGCCTGCATAGGCATAGTCGCGCTCGCGGGGCTGCATGGGGGTCTGGTTGAGGTAAAGCACGATGGCCAGACCTGTCATGAAGAAGAGGAAGAACACCACCCAGAACTGCCTTATGCCGCGCTGTCCGCGGTAAGCCTGCC
>CALNFG010000049.1 GCA_939792625.1 uncultured Prevotella sp. | reverse complement strand
TGGCTTTCAAGAAAGATTCAAAGATAAAGAGTAATTTTACGAAGATTACCATCAGTCTTGCGTCACCTGAGGAAATCCTCGAAAATTCTTATGGTGAGGTAACCAAGCCTGAAACCATAAACTACCGTACTTACAAGCCTGAGCGCGACGGACTCTTCTGTGAGCGTATATTCGGTCCTACAAAGGACTATGAATGTGCCTGCGGAAAGTATAAGCGTATAAGATATAAAGGTATCGTCTGCGACCGTTGTGGCGTGGAAGTTACCGAGAAGAAGGTACGCCGTGAGCGTACAGGACATATTGAACTTGTCGTTCCTGTTGCACATATCTGGTATTTTCGTTCTTTGCCTAACAAAATAGGTTATCTGTTGGGACTTCCGACAAAGAAGCTTGACGCTGTAATATATTACGAGAAGTACATCGTCATTCAACCCGGTGTGATGGAAGGCAAAAAAGACTCTGAAGGGATAGAGGTAAACGGTTCACATAAGATGGATTTGCTTACCGAGGATGAGTACATAGACATAATGGATAATCTTCCTGATGGCAACGAGTATCTTGACGACAGCGATCCCAATAAGTTCGTAGCGAAGATGGGTGCCGAGGCTGTCTACGACTTACTTGTAAATATAGATCTTGATTCTCTTTCTTACGAACTTCGTGACCGCGCCAATAGCGACTCGTCACAGCAGCGTAAGTCAGAAGCATTGAAACGTCTGCAGGTTGTTGAGGCATTCCGTACAAGTCGGAATATTAATAAGCCGGAGTGGATGATAATGAAGATTATTCCTGTCACTCCGCCTGAGCTTCGTCCACTCGTTCCGCTTGACGGCGGACGTTTCGCAACGTCAGACTTGAATGACCTTTATCGTCGTGTCATCATACGTAACAACCGTCTGAAGAGATTGATGGAGATAAAGGCTCCCGAGGTGATTCTCCGTAACGAGAAGCGTATGTTGCAGGAAGCTGTTGACAGCCTGTTTGACAATTCGCGCAAGAGCAGTGCCGTTAAGAGTGAGTCAAACCGTCCTCTCAAGTCTTTGTCCGATTCATTGAAGGGTAAGCAGGGACGTTTCCGTCAGAATCTTCTCGGTAAGCGTGTGGACTATTCGGCCCGTTCGGTAATCGTGGTCGGTCCTGAATTGAAGATGGGTGAGTGCGGTTTGCCGAAATTGATGGCGGCCGAACTTTATAAGCCATTTATAATACGTAAACTCATTGAGCGCGGTATAGTAAAAACGGTGAAAAGCGCAAAGAAGATAGTAGACCGCCGCGAGCCTGTGATTTGGGACATCCTTGAGAATGTGATGAAAGGCCATCCCGTGCTTCTCAACCGTGCCCCGACGCTTCACCGTTTGGGTATTCAGGCCTTCCAGCCAAAACTTATCGAAGGTAAGGCTATTCAGCTGCATCCGTTGGCTTGTACGGCGTTCAATGCCGACTTTGACGGCGACCAGATGGCTGTTCACCTTCCGTTGAGCAATGAGGCTGTGCTTGAGGCTCAGATATTGATGCTTCAGAGTCATAACATCCTTAATCCTGCTAACGGCGCTCCAATCACGGTGCCTTCACAGGATATGGTACTCGGACTTTATTATATTACAAAGATACGTCCGGGAGCTAAGGGTGAGGGTTTGACTTTCTATGGTCCTGAAGAAGCAATAATAGCTCACAACGAGGGGAAATGTGATCTTCACGCTCAGGTTAAAGTTGTTGTAACGGATGTCGACAAGGACGGAAACTATTATAACCACATGGTTGAGACTTCTGTCGGTCGTGTTATCGTGAACGGCATAATTCCTGAAGAAATAGGTTTCGTCAACAAGATTATATCAAAGAAGAGTCTGCGTGATATCATTGCCGATGTGATTAAGGCCGTAGGTTTTGCGCGTGCGTGTGAATTCCTTGACGGTATCAAGAATTTGGGTTACCGTATGGCTTATCTCGCAGGACTTTCATTCAACCTTGATGATATCATCATACCGAAGGAGAAAGTCGAGCTTGTGGCCAAAGGAAATGAAGAGGTACGCCAGATTACCGACAACTACAACATGGGCTTCATTACCGACAACGAGCGTTACAATCAGGTTATTGATGCCTGGACTCATGTCAACAATGAGCTTGGTGATGTGCTGATGAAGGAGATGACTGAGGCTGACCAGGGCTTCAACGCCGTTTACATGATGCTTGATTCGGGAGCCCGTGGATCCAAAGACCAGATTCGTCAGTTGGCCGGTATGCGCGGACTTATGGCTAAACCGCAGAAAGCCGGTGCCGAGGGTGCGCAGATTATAGAAAACCCGATTCTGTCGAACTTCAAGGAAGGAATGAGCGTGCTTGAGTACTTCATCTCCACCCACGGTGCCCGTAAGGGTCTTGCGGATACCGCTATGAAGACGGCCGATGCCGGTTATCTTACACGTCGTCTTGTTGATGTCTCTCACGATGTCATTATAACCGAAGAAGATTGTGGTACGCTTCGCGGACTTGTATGTACGGCTCTTAAGAATGGTGATGAGGTAATATCTTCACTCTATGAGCGTATTCTCGGCCGTGTATCCGTTCACGACATAATTCATCCCAATACGGGAGAGCTTATCGTTGCGGCAGGAGAGGAAATAACAGAGCCTATAGCGCAAATCATAGAGGAAAGTCCGATAGAGAGTGTTGAGATTCGTTCGGTACTTACTTGTGAGAGCAAGAAAGGTGTCTGCATGAAGTGTTACGGACGTAATCTTGCGACAAGCCGCATGGTGCAGAAGGGTGAGGCTGTGGGTGTCATTGCTGCTCAGGCCATCGGCGAACCCGGTACTCAGCTTACACTCCGTACGTTCCACGCCGGAGGTGTGGCTGCCAACGCAGCCGCCAATGCCTCAATCGTGGCAAAGAACGACAGCCGTATCGAATTCGATGAGCTTCGTACCGTTCCGTTTGAAGAAGAAGGCGACAACGGTCCTGTGGTTTGTGAGATGGTTGTCAGCCGTCTGGCTGAAATCCGTTTCGTTGACCCGAACACCAATATAGTTCTTTCAACGCTCAACGTTCCTTATGGAAGCTCACTCTATTTCAAGGGTGGCTCAATTGTAAAGAAAGGCGACATCATAGCACGTTGGGACCCGTTCAACGCCGTCATCGTAACAGAATATGCAGGTACGTTGAAGTTCCGTGATGTGATTGACGGTGTTACTTTCCACTCCGAGACCGATGACACCACAGGTCTTACCGAAAAGATTATTACTGAGTCAAAGGACAAGAGCAAGGTGCCGACCTGCGACATTATTGATGAAAACGGTGAAGTGGTTGGAACATACAACTTCCCTGTGGGTGGTCACGTTGTTGTCGAGGATGGTCAGACCGTTAAGACGGGTGCTACTTTGGTTAAGATTCCGCGTACGGTAGGTAAGGCCGGTGACATTACCGGAGGTCTTCCCCGTGTCACCGAGCTGTTCGAAGCCCGTAACCCGTCTAACCCCGCCGTTGTCAGTGAGATTGACGGTGAGGTCACCATGGGTAAGGTTAAACGTGGTAACCGTGAGATTATCGTTACATCGAAGACGGGCGAGCAGCGTAAATATCTTGTTTCGCTGTCTAAGCAGATACTTGTGCAGGAGCATGACGCCGTGCGTGCCGGTACTCCTCTGTCAGACGGTGTGATCACACCTAACGACATCCTGGCCATCAAGGGCCCGACTGCCGTTCAGGAATATATCGTCAACGAGGTGCAGGACGTTTACCGTCTCCAGGGTGTTAAGATTAACGACAAGCACTTCGAGATTATCGTTCGTCAGATGATGCGTAAGGTGCAGATTAACGACCCGGGCGACACGACATTCCTTGAGCAGGAGATTGTCGACAAACTTGACTTTGCCGAGGAGAACGACCGCATCTGGGGTAAGAAAGTTGTTGTCGATGCAGGCGACAGCGAGACGCTGAAACCGGGCCAGATAATCTCAGCCCGCAAACTGCGCGACGAGAACTCTACGCTGAAGCGCCGTGACTTGAAGACTGTTCAGGTGCGTGACGCTGTGCCGGCAACATCGACTCAGATACTTCAGGGTATCACCCGTGCAGCTCTTCAGACCAAGAGCTTCATGTCTGCCGCATCGTTCCAGGAGACCACAAAGGTACTCAATGAGGCAGCCATCCGTGGTAAGGTGGATTATCTTGAAGGAATGAAAGAGAACGTTATCTGCGGTCACCTTATTCCTGCAGGTACCGGTCTGCGTGAGTTCGATAAAATTATTGTCGGCTCGAAAGAAGATTATGACCGCATGCAGGCTAACCGCAAGAATGTCATAGACTACAGCGAGAAAGAGACTGTTGAGGCTGAATAATTCTTTTGTGTTCATATAAAAAACGGCAGCTCGGAAAATATCCGAGCTGCCGTTTTTTATGCGTGTATGTTGTCTGAGGTGGAACGTATTTGTGCCTTTTGCAACAATACGTGTACACGTAAAGCTCTGTTGATGTTTGAATCCTATCCATAGAAAGTTGTGGTGTGTATTATTATCGTTTTTTTAGAGAGAATGGTGCAATTAACTTATTTTGTGTAAATATAGAACATGTTTTTTAATTTAATTTTGTAGATTTGCAAAAAATAGTTGCTGTTAAGGCGACGCGCTCATTGCTTTAGTTTGAACAACGGTACGTATATTATCTGTGAATGTCTGTAAAGACAAACATCTTTTATAGTTATGTCATGTGAGAAAAGATGTGTGCTTGTCGGCCATGTTATCTTTTTTGAGAAAGACTTTTTGAGTATACAATGCAAAAAACTGAAAAAATCGAATATTATTAATTTCACAATTCACTAATATGGATTATCGTTTTTTTAAGAAAAGTTGCCTGCCATGTCTTGTATTGGCTTGGGCATTCGCATTATCCGGATGTACGGATGGCGATTATGATTTCAATGATGTTGACGTTACTGTCGGGCTTGGCGGTGACGGTCTCACTTTGCCGGTGAACAGTACAGATACCATAAAGCTGGCCGATGTGCTTGAACTTGAAGGTGACGAGTGTGTGGTTGTGAGGCCAAACGGTGATTACGTGTTTGAGCAGAGAGGTAACGATGTTGAGCCTGCTCATCCGGAGATTGGCGTATTCACAGTGTCACAACGTGAAGTCCTTTCAACAGACATTGATGTCGACATAGTGCCTGTTCAGGCTAACATCGGTGAGTTCCGCATAACAGCCGGCGGGCAGATTCTATCATTTACTTATGACGGTGAAAAACCGGATGAGGTCATCAGTCTTGATAATGTCGGGGTGTCATCGGCATTGTCGCTTGACGTCGTTTTTCCGGATGTGCTAAGTGCTTTGGGAGCCGTAATAGACGAAGTTGCGCTTGAGTTGCCTTCTTTCATGGTGCTGGGAGATGTCAGTGCCAATTTCAATTGTCGTAAAGAAGGGAGCAGATTAATTTTTACCGATGTATTGCCCGCAGACGGTCTGCATCTGAGGGCTGATGTCAATTCTTTTGATTTCAATGTTACCGACACTTCGCTTGGCAGTATCAGCATATCAGACGGCAAGATATTGCTTGACGGACGCATCAATGCAAGTATAGATGCCACGGTGGGAGGCTCTGTTGACCTCAGTGGAGTTACGGGTGGTAAGATTAGCGCGTCGCTACGGTTGGACGACATTAATATAACAAGTGCTACCGGACGCTTTAACCCGACAATCAATCTTGATAACTTAGGTAGTGTGAATGTTACGGGTGTTCCGGAGTTCCTTACAGACGGAAATGTAGTGGTTGATTTGTACAATCCGCAGATATATCTTGATATCGACAATGACATGAATGTCGCCGGATACATTGGCGGCACCATAACTGCGACAAAGAACGGTGCGGTGACGGCAAGTGTTGCCGTTCCTGAGTTTCATGTTAACGGTGGCGGTGTGACCAACGTCTGCATTTGCCGTCGTGACGAAGGCATATCACATTCTGAATATGAAGTTGTGGTTGTGCCTGAATTGTCAGACATCATCCGTACAATACCTGATAATATCAGTTTTGCTGCAAATGCCAGAGCCGACGAGGAACAGACTTCTACTTTTGAGTTCGGACGCAGTTATAACGTGAAGCCAAATTATAGTGTTGTGGCTCCCATAACTTTTGCCGAGGATGCAAGAATTGTTTATACAGATACGCTTGACGGATGGAATGATGACATCAATGATTTTGAACTGGCCGATAATTCAAGCATAGAGGCGACAGCTGTTATCGAAAACCGTGTGCCGGCATATCTCAGTCTGCAGGTGGATGCGATAGATGCTGACGGTAATATTATGAGTGCCGATGACATTGTGGTAGAGTCGGATGTCACGGTATTGGCGTCACCGGCAGAAGGGCAGTCTGCCGAGACTCCGCTTACATTGCGTATTCAACAGAACCGGCAAGGCGCTTTGTCAAGACTTGACGGACTTGTGTTAAGGATTGAGGGAAGCGCTGCTGCAGACGGACAGTCGGCAGTGGTTGGTCAGACTTTGAACGCTCAGAAACATTTTATAATTGCCCGCGATATAAAAGTATCGCTTGTCGGCAAGATAATAGGCGACTTTAATTAACCTTTAAAAATCTTTACAACAATGAATTTCAGACATATAAGATATGCGGTGACATTATTGATGGCGGCATCGGCCGGTATGGTTTCGGCTCAGGGACTCAATTCGTCTTATTTTATTGATGATTATGCTTTCCGCCATGATGTCAATCCGGCTTTCGGCAACGAGCATAATTATTTCTCGATACCGGCGCTTGGCAACTTAAATATAAATATGCGTGGTAATTTCGGGTATGGTGATGTAATAATGCATAATCCGATGTATCCTAACGGAAGTGACAAAAAGATGACCACTTTCATGAATCCCTATATATCGGCCGAAGATGCTTTGAGCGGATTCAGCAAGGGGCAGAACCGTATACAGACTGACGTTAATATAGCATTGTTATCCGGTGGATTCAAGGCTTTTGGCGGTTATAATACGATAGAGATAAACTCGAAAACAACTTTGGGAGTTGGTTTACCGTACGGTCTGTTTGAATTTGCAAAAAACATAGGAAACAACACTTATGACATAGGTGATGTAAACGTTCATGCCATGTCGTATGCAGAACTGGCACTTGGACATTCACGTCAAATCAACGAGAAGTTACGTGTCGGTGCAAAGCTGAAGTTCCTTTTCGGATTGGGGCGTGCCGATCTTAAAATACAGAATCTCAGGGCTGACCTTGCATCCAATGATAAGTGGACAGTGTCCGGAACTGCAACAGCCGATGTGTCGTTGAAAGGATTTTCATATCAGACAGAGACCGATGACTATAACAATCCTGATTTGGGCAGTTACGATAAGGTCAGTGATGTCGATGTCGACGGTTTCGGACTTGGAGGATTTGGTATGGCGATAGATCTTGGCGGAGTTTATCAGATAAACAATGACTGGCGCGTAAGTGCATCTGTGCTGGACCTCGGTTTTATCAGATGGAGCAATAATGTTCAGGCCGTCAATCGCTCGGATCATTTTGAGTTTGGCGGATTTCATGATGTGTCAGTCAACGACGGTAACGGAGTATCTATCGATGACCAAGCCGACAGTTATGGTGATCAGATAACGGATTTCATCAATTTGCGTGATAACGGAGATCAGGGCGGACGCACTACCGGTATTGGCGCAACTGTTAATGTGGGAGCAGAATATAATCTGCCTGTTTACCGTAAGATAACATTCGGACTTCTGAGCAGCACCCGTATAAAGGGAGCTTATACGTGGACGGAGGGACGCCTTAGTGCCAATTGGAAACCTCTGAACTGGTTTGATTGCGGTGTCAATTTTGCGGTTAACAGTTTCACGACAAGCATGGGATGGGTGCTTAATATTCATCCGAAGGGATATAATTTCTTCATAGGAATGGACCATCTGCTGGGTAAGACGAGTAATGAGTTTATTCCTTTGAGTTCTAATGCAAGCATAAATCTGGGTATGAGCATTGCATGGTGATATGCGGATGACAGGCTTGTCCGCAATGTATAATAAACTGAGAGGGTGTATCTGCTTTTTGATACACCCTCTTCCTGTTGTAATAAGTCGATTGTAATAATGTGTTGGTTGAGTTTTTATTTCAAGACTTCCTTTTTGTTTTCAGTCTTATGGCTTGTCCTGCTGCCGGTCATTTGACTATGACTTTGCAGCTTTCGGCTTTGTCGCTGCCGGTTACGTTTATTATGTTAATGCCTTTGCTGAGGCGTGCGGCCTTGACGTTTATCTCGGTTTGTCCAGCCGGCACCGTCTGTTGCCATACAGCCTTGCCGCCGGTGTCGGTAATGGTTACCCGGCGCTGCCTGCTGTCATCGCCGTCAAGCTGTATGGTGAAGCTGTCGTTGCGGCCGGCCATGCGGGGCGACACGTTGAGCTGCAGTTGCGGGGCCTCTATGCGGCTTATTCCCGATGTGCCTGTGCCGACGCGGTAAAAGTATGAAGTCTGATTATAATAATTGTCTTCAATGTTTGCCACGAGATAAAAGTTACCGCTCAGGTTTATCAGATCCATGTCGGCATCTGATACTTCGTCAGCATTGTCGAATGTTACATGCTGCATTACGCTGCCGTCTTCATTCATTATGTCAAATCCGTTTTCTCCGGCGAGCAGATATTCGTAGTTGTCATCGTTGTTGAAGAGCTTTTTTGTCAGATAACATCCGTGGTCATACGGCCGCAGTGAAATGCCTATCAGGTCGTCGGGACGTACAATGTTGACACTTTTCACCTTGTTCAGGTTTTCGTCGTAAATTTCGATTGTCAAAGATGTGGGGTTGCTCCAGTTTCCCTCATAGATTTCCGACTCGATATAGCCTTTGCCGTCGGGAGTAAATTCTGCCGGTATCACACTCCAGTCTCCCTGCACTTTTTGTGCGTTATCTATCTGTGCGTTTGCACACATCACCGCTGTCAGCATGGCGGCGGTCAGTCTGAGTCTTTTCATAAAGTCAGGTTTTAAGGATTTGTATGTTTTAATATTTGTCAGAATAGTCTTGCCTGTTTTTGTGTACAGTATATCCCGCCGGAAGTCCGCAGCCCGGGCCACCGTAAGTTTCTGTGTAGTATGTGTGTTGCGTGCTGTTGCACGATAATCTGTCGCTTTATGTTTCATGTCAGAATAGAATAATCCCACCTTCCCCTGACCTTAAGGCCGGGTATCCACGGGTTATTCTGCAAGACGGGACGCAGATTATCGTATTTAAATGTTCAACGGAGAAGAGCCGTCCCATTACTTTCAAACATGATGTATATGCCACGCTGAATTGCCAAAGGTAATGTAATCTCCTGTCGGGCAAGTACCCGATTGCGCTGCAAAGGTAGTAAAATTAGTTTGTCACAGATTAAATCATAGTGTTAAATTATGTTTATGTACGATATTCATGAGATTATTTTCACTCCTCTTTAGTCGCAGGTGGGATGTATTAAGAACGGTCATTTTGCGAAAGGTAAGCTTTTGCGTCATGAAAGGTTACCTTTTGCAGTGTAAAAGCTTACCTTTTACAGCCCGAAAGGTTATCTTTTGCAATGGGTTGTTTAAAAGGTTGATTTTCAGTGGGTTATGTGTAGCGTAAGGGACGGTTGTTTCGTGCTGCGGATATTCTCTGTCCGTTGGCTGCGATACAGCTGTCTGTGGGATGAGGTTTGTCGTGTAAGTTGTTTTAACGTTTCTTCGTTTTTTCCGGTCATTATTATTTATTACTTTTGCAGATGTTAATTACATATCCGCATGACATGGAAAACATTGACAAATATTTATTGGACTTCCTGCGATATACGGCAGGAGTGTCTGACAGTATATTGGACTGGGTATATCCGCTGACGGCTGTTTTTGCCATCGGTTTGTTTTCATATCTGTGTACAGCTTTGTTCCGCTTTGTTGTAATGCCTGCGGTACAGAAGCTTACCGAGAAGACAAAGGCTACGTGGGACGATTATCTTTTCAACCATCGTGTGATGAAGGCTTTCCGCAGAGTCATTCCTCCCGTTATATGGTATGTCACGCTGCCGCTTGTTCTGTCTCATTCGCAGGGTCTGTTGTCTTTCCTCTTGAAAGTGTGCAACATTTATCTTGTGATAGTGTCGCTGCTGTTCGTCAGCGAGTTCCTTCATTCGCTTTATGAAATATCCGAAGGCCACAAGAAGTTGCGCAACCGCCCGCTGAAGGGTATCTATCAGATGTTCAATCTGCTGGCGTTTGTCGTAGGATGTATCCTTGTGATAAGTATTATCATAGACAAGAGTGCCACAGCCGTGCTTGCAGGTCTTGGTGCATCGGCAGCCGTGCTTATGCTCATTTTCAAGGACTCCATACTTGGTCTTGTGGCCGGAGTGCAGCTTTCGGCTAATGACATGTTGCGTCCGGGCGACTGGATAACCATGAGCAAATACGGCGCCAACGGCTATGTTCGTGAGGTCTCGCTCACCACGGTCAAGGTGCAGAATTTTGACAAGACCATAACCACCATTCCGCCGTATGCTCTTGTCAGTGATGCTTTTCAGAACTGGCGCGGCATGCGCGAGGCGGGTGGCCGGCGCATGAAGATGTCGGTCAACATTGATGTCGACACCGTGCATTTCTGTAGCGTTGAGGAACTTGACGGCTTTGTGAGTAAAGGCTATGTGCCGGCCGGAAAGTATGCCCATGCCGGTTTCCCCATAGCCAATACGCAGGTTTACCGTGATTTCATGTTCGATTTCCTGCAGACTCATCCCGATGTCAATAAAGACCTGATGATACTTGTACGTCTGTTGCAGCCGACGCCTGAGGGACTGCCCATAGAGCTTTATTGTTTTTCCACTTTTCCGGATTGGGCACCGTTCGAGCGTTTTCAGAGTGCTGTTCTCGATTATGCGATTATCATGGCACGTGAGTTCGGCCTGCGTGTTTTCCAGCGACCGGCAGGCCATAATATGAAGCACCTTATGCAGAAATGTCCGGAAGCGTAAGGCAAACAGGCCCGACATTCAACTGAATGTCGGGCCTGTTTGTTTTGCGTTATGGTATGGACCGTTATTTTATCATCACTTTTGTGGTCTTGCTTGTTCCGTTGCCGTAGACTTCAGTCTTGAGATAAAGTCCGTTGGCGGGCCGGCTTATGCGGCGTCCGGCCACATCGGTGTAATATACGACTTTTATGTCGGTATTATCCGGCTCGATGTTGCTGATGTTTGTTGGGGTGAAGTAATACCATGCAATGTCAGAGTCGGCAGATTCACCTTCATCAGAAGTGTAAGTTGAGCGTACACCTACTTTTTCGATGTCGGTCTCATAGAACAGTATTTCGCGTACAGTGCCGTCCATGTATATCTGGAAATCCCAATTATCTGTGAAGTCATACGGAATGTCCGTCATTTCTTCCTTGAGACCTAAGTATATGTCGGGAGTGAATGTGGCAATGTCATCGTCAAAGAATAAATTGTAGTGCAGTTTGTCTGTGTCAAGCTCATTACCGTCTACATCGGTGTTGGGCAGTATGAATGCTATGTCAGCAAAGCCTAGACCTTCAGAATACGGGTCACAATACAGAATCTGTGGTGTTGCCGGTTTTTGCGCTCCTGTTATTTCTGTTTTTTGTTTTATGATGGGTGCATCGTATCTTTTAATGTAGTAAACGGTGCTTTTTCCTGCGTTGACAAGCATTGACGAGTCGTTCTTTGATTCTGCATACATCTTTTTTGCTGACATATCGTAAGTAAATTTGATGTTGTCTCTGAATACATATACGCCGACTTCCTGTCTGTAAATTGAGTCATATACGTTTTCACTGCCGGCTGCCATCATATAGGCCTGGAATCCGCTTGTTTCGTCGGCTCCGAGGTACTGACCGCTGTTGAATGTTACAGTGTCGCCGTTAATCTGTCCTTTAATCCAACTGTCCGGCAAGGCTTCGTAGAAGCCTTTCATGTAAACATTGTTCCCGTCAAAAGCCATTCCAACTGTGTGTGAGCCGCCGTTTGCAGAGAATGTCCAATCTTCGGTGGTAAGTTCATCTGGCACTTCTGTCTTTTTGTCTGTCATCGGTATGAATGTGCTACTATAGTCGCCATAACCCATCCACTGATTATCGTATGTGAGGCCGAGTATCACACTGCCGTCTGTCGGCTCGTCCCATAAGAGAGTGTCGTTGCGCATCTTGAACTTTATTTCGTTGTTTTCTGTGTCGGGATGATAATAGCCATCAACAAGAATGAGTCTGTCTGCCTGATAAACAAAATTATTGTCCGTCTCGCCTGTCTCGTAATATATAGGTTGTGGCAGGGTGATTGTTATCTCATCGCCGTCAACCAAGCCTTTCAGGTAAGAGTTTGTAATCGCGGCAGAGAACGGATTCCTTATATAAACAGTGTTGTCATCGCAGAAAATGACGTTACCTATCACGGCAGGCCTGTATTCCTGCAGGGCAAAGCCGAGCGTGACGTAGAATGCCGTTGTATTTTTCGAGTATGACACTTCTCTCCCTTTCGGCGCTTCGGTGATTATTCCTGTATCATCGTTTGCACGAGTATTGATTTGTTTCTTTGTTGGATTTTGTGTGCGCAGTTCTATCACAGTCTTGGCATGTGACTTCGCTTCTGCCAGTTTGTTTGCAGCCATAGGTGTCTGTACATACTGTCGGTTTACATTCTGACGCAAGTTACTTGTGCGTAATACTGCTTTTTGTGCGTTGACTGCCATTGATAGTATTATGGCAAGAGTCAAAAATGTGATTTTTTTCATAGATTATAATTTTTTAAGTTGATTAGTAAATACAGTTCAACATGTTGTCGGAGCTGTACTTTTTTGAAAAATGTTATGTTTCTTATTGCAAATATATGAAATATTTTGTAAAAAAGATCGTATTTAATCAGTTTGTTGCTAAACTTGTGGCTGTTTTAACATTTCGTACGTTAAATCGCTGATGATTATCGCATCAGAAAGATAAAATGGTACTTATAAGTTGTATTTTGCAGATTAGAATTGAGACATTTTATTATATTGAGCCTTTTAGCTTTTGATTATCTTTGTTTTATAGGAAAATAATAGGATAAAACGCAGAATAAAGCGAATTTGAGCATTCTCACTGACGGTCAGAGAGTTTGGCTTCGGGTGGCACAGAATGGCGCAAGGGCGTAAAACGGATTTAGGCGAATTGCAGCAACAGATGCACTTCCAAACCATTACCCGACACCGAATGCACATTTAACACTAACGGTCTCTATTTCTGCGTTCTGCGTAGGTTTACATTC
>CALNFG010000048.1 GCA_939792625.1 uncultured Prevotella sp. | reverse complement strand
CCGTAAACCACCATAGACAAAACAAACATCCACACGCCTGTGCCGGGATTGCCCAACCCGAACAGAGCAAAACGCAAAACCCATGCAAACATAGCTATGAGCATAACATTCTTTATTCCATAACGTTTCATAAAAAACGGAATAAGCAAAATACAGCACGTCTCACTTATCTGAGACAAAGATATAAGGATATTGGCATGCTGAACGCCAAAAGTATCGGCATATTCAGTCATCGCAGCAAAACTGCTTATATAAGGATTTGCAAATCCATTTGTTATCTGCAGACTTACACCTAACATCATTGAGAAGAGAAAGAAAATGGCCATGTCTTTCCTTTTAAACAGCATAAACGCTTTAAGTCCCAATGCATCAACCATACTTTTCTTGCTTCCAACTTCAGAAACAGAACACTTTGGAAGAGTAAATGTATAAAGGAACAATACAATACTCAAAATACCGGAAACTATAAACTGGTTTTGATTTGACTGGAATCCCATTAGGTCAACAAACCACATTGACACAATGAATCCGATTGTGCCAAAGACTCTTATTGGCGGAAAATCCTTAACCGTGTCCATATCCGCCTGTGTCAAGGCATTATATGCTACAGAATTACTCAAGGCCAATGTCGGCATATAGAAAGCCACTGACACTGAATAGAGTGAAAACAATACTGCAAAATTTGAATTAAGTCCTGTAGAAAAACCATAAAAAGCCGTCAACACCATAAACACCCCGGCTATCAAATGACAGAAACCCAACAGTCGCTGAGCCTGAATCCATCTGTCTGCTATAATGCCCATTAAGGCCGGCATAAATATAGAGACGATACCCTGCATGGAATAAAACCAACCGATATCAGTACTCATCCCGATGTTACCGAGATAACGCCCCATAGATGTAAGGTAAGCGCCCCATACCCCAAATTCAAGGAAATTCATGAGCGCTAAGCGGACTTTAAGATTCATAACAGATATTTTTATAGCTTTCGACAAGCTTATCTTAGTTTAAAGATAATGCAAACAAAAAAGAAAACTTATTCTTATTTATCTGCATACCACTTATCTTATGCAAAGATAACGTAAAAAAAAGTATCCCCAAAGAAAATAACATTATTTATATTAAGAGAAGTCTTCTCAGTTTCTCATTTTTCGTAATATATCACTTATTTCTTCAAACTTACGCCCCATATTCAGTTTCAGATAAATATTATAAAGTGACGGGGCCCAGCGTTCCTTATCTTCTGGAGCCAATGCTCTGTATTTTTCCATGTACGGCAATGCTTTTTTATAATAATTCAACACCTGCTTCTTTTTAACTGCAGTTCTGTTTTTATTCTTTTTAATTGACGCTTCTTCGGCCAGGGCTAAATTGATATATGATACTCCGGCATTGAGATAAACATCAGGTAAAGTATCATTACGGGCCAAAAGAGTATCACTTATAGATATACATTCCTCATATCTGCCCATGTTCAACAGCATATTGCTTTTAGCGAACAGAAACAAAGTGTTGTCTTTATCCTGTTCGAGTGCTGCATTAACCACATTCATGGCAGAGTCAAGCAGGTTTAAATCATTATAATAATCCATCAGTCGCGTAAAAAAATATTTAGACGTCTTATTTTCAGCAAACCCCTTACGCAAGATTTCAACATACTTCACAGTATCTTTCTTTGCCAAATAAGCACGCGACATGTACACTAAGGTACGTCTTCTGTATTTTCTGCTTTTTAATGCAATTTCTGAATATTTCAATACACTGTCAGGCCTGCCTAACTTGTGCCCGCAAAATACAGTCCGAAAGGCTGCCGGAGCATACAACGAATCAGTGTTTTCATTTGTGTATTCAGAAAACAGAGGCTGACGTCTGCAATCAATGTATGTATCCATTAAGCCGAAAGCCGAATCATAATCTTTTTTCTTTATAAAAAATATTCCTCCGCTATATAGATTACTGCGGAACTTATTAAGATATTCGGCATTCTTCTTTCTAAACTTCGGCTTGACGTTTCCTTTCTTATCAGGTTGCATGTCAAGGCTATCAAGCTTTTCATACACCAGAAACATTTTTCTTGCCGTCAAAAAGAATTGCCCTGTATCTGCTTTTTCTTTCAAATATAGTTTTTCATTTGCCGCATCATACTGGGCACGTACAGCCTCAGCCAATGTCAGATATATTCTTATATTTTGCCTGTTGGCCGAATCTTTAAGCAAATCAAGCATCAAAGACTCTGCTTTATCAAGATTGCTACGACTCTTTATATAAGAACGAGCCTGACTTATATCTTTCTTCTGTCCGAAAACCGGATAAGCCAATAATAAAGCAAAAAAAAATGACAACAGACTTTTCATATATCAGAAATATAAAAAAACAAAGTTAACGATAATATAGAGACCGATATTATGACAAATACCGGCCTCTAAAAAATCAAGTTCTGAATTTACTTGGTAAGAAGTTCTGCCTCTTTTGTTTTGGCATCATCAGGACCGAGCGCCCTATAACAGCAAGTATACAGAGAATAAGCCCATACACTCTTGAACTGCATTGTCTTGTCCAAATCCTTGGCTTTTTCCAGATAACCGATAGCCTTCATGTAGATGTCTATTATCATTTTCTCAGCCTCTGGAGAAAGTTTCTTTCCGTTTGCAGTTGCTGTTTCAGCAGCTTCTTGAGCCTTGTACATATAGCTGTTGCCGATGGAAGCTATAACTGCGACATTTTCCGGCTGCATGCTTTCAGCCTTTGAAAGAGCAGCAACGGCATCGTCCCACTGATGTGCATTCATGTATGCCTGTCCCTGCATGGCCAAAGCCGTGAAGTTATTGGGGTCTTTTGCCAGTTTTTCTTTTACCATGGCGTCAAGTCCGGCCTTGTCATTAGTTGAAATCAACATCGAACATATTGTACTGAAAATCATGTCGTTGTTTTCATCCTTTGAATAGATGTCTTTCAGTTTGTTGACATAATTAACAGTGTCTTCATGAGTCTTCAACTGGCTCTGCATAACGGCTAATTTCAACTGAAGAGCATCTTCAGCAAATGCAGTGTCATTTATTGCAATATCTGCATATTTCTCAGCCTTTGCATAATCTTTTGCGAAGTATGCAGCACGTGATGCGTAATAAGCAATCTGTGTAAGATTTGCATCCTTGCTCTTATCCTGCTCTTTAAACAAAGGATAATCGGCACTTTCAACATAAGTGGCCAAATTCTTGTAAGACAGTTCTTCGTTCTTGTTCTGATAGTAAATGCCGGCATTTATCAGATGGAAACGGATAGGATACAAACGCTCTGCGTTAGACTTATGAAACTTAGGCTTAACTTTTCCTTTTTCATTAGGTTGCATGTCAAATTCATCGCAAGTCACACCGTTCTCCAAAGCCAACATGACAGCATCATAAAGACCCACTGTATCATAAGGCTCCACCTTGCCTGTGTTCATCTGTTCGGCAAGTTGGTTACTTGTTATTGTTCCCTGCTCTTTTACCACCTTGTCATAGGCTAAATCCACAAGGGCATTGTAGCATTTTGCCTTTTCTTCAGCAGACATATTGCTCAGATTAGACTGCAAGAGGTTATAAGCCTCTTTGTAATCCTTGATTTTTGAAATTTGCTTATACACATCCTGTGCAAAAGCAGACGCGCTGAATACTGCAGCAAGCGCCAACATTGTCAGTTTCTTCATAATCAATTCATATTAAATTAAACTTAAATATTTTCGTCTGAATAACCGGAGTCCGTCATGTCTCCGTTCTCATCATCGCCAACATCCTGCCGTTCGGGGGCATCTGTCTGACCGGCCAGCGCATCATTCCTGATAGCTTCACTCGTCGCGTCCCACTCTTTGCGGCTCTCGGCTTCAGCCAAAGCCTCAAGATCCGAACTCATCACCTTACATACGCTTGATATCACATCGTTCTTCTTTGTAAGGTTTATAAGTCTTACACCCTGAGTGGCACGTCCCATCACACGGCAGTCTGACACCTTTAAGCGTATAAGTATTCCGCTCTTGTTGATTATCATAAGGTCATTCTCGTCTGTAACAACCTTTATCGCAACAAGACGTCCGGTCTTTTCGGTTATGTTCAGGGTCTTTACACCTTTACCTCCACGGTTGGTAACACGATAGTCTTCCACCTGGCTGCGTTTACCGTATCCGTTCTCGCTGACAACCATTATTGTCTCCAAGTCGGGCTTGTTAACCACAACCATTCCAACTACTTCGTCGTCGCCTTCATCAAGTTTCATACCACGAACACCTGTCGAAACACGTCCCATGGCACGTACTGTGTTTTCATTGAAACGCACGGCACGGCCATTTCTGTCAGCCATGAGCAGCTCATTATGTCCGTTGGTCAGACGCACTCCTACCACTTCGTCATCTTCAAGCACATTGATGGCTATCACGCCGTTGGCACGCGGACGACTGTATGCCTCAAGACTCGTTTTCTTTATCAAGCCTTTCTTTGTGGCAAATACGACATAATGACTGTTGATAAAGTCTTGGTCGTCAAGACTGCCACGCAATCTCAGGAACGCCTTGATGCTGTCGTCATTCTCAATGTTAAGCAAATTCTGTATGGCACGTCCTTTGGAATTCTTCGCACCTTCAGGAATTTCATAACACTTCAACCAATAACAACGTCCTTTGTTCGTGAAGAACATCATCGTGTTGTGCATAGTCGCAGGATATATATATTCCGTAAAATCGTTGTCGCGGCTGTGGGCACCCTTGCTTCCCACTCCGCCGCGTGCCTGCTCACGGAATTCCGACAGCGGAGTACGTTTGATATATCCGAGATGGCTGATGGTTATCACAACAGGGTCATTAGGATAAAAGTCTTCCGGATTAAACTCTTCGCTTGAATATTTTATCTCCGTACGGCGTTCGTCTCCATACTTCTCCTTGACCTCTTGCAGCTCGTCTTTCATCACTTTCTTGCATAATTCAGGATCATCAAGTATAGACTGCAAGTAAGCGATGCGTTTTTCTATCTCCTCATATTCGGCATGCAACTGTTCCATGCGAAGGCCTGTCAGCTGGCTCAGGCGCATATCCACAATGGCCTTCGACTGTATTTCGTCAAAGCCAAAGCGCTGTTCCAAATTGCGCTGTGCGGCAGAAGGAGTTTCTGACGCGCGTATGATATGCACAACTTCGTCTATATTGTCACACGCCGTGATGAGAGCCTGCAATATATGTTCTCTCTCTTTAGCCTTACGCAAATCAAACTTTGTGCGGCGGATGGTTACATCATGTCTGTGTTCAACAAAATAATGTACACATTCTTTCAATGTAAGAAGACGAGGACGGCCTTTAACAAGCGCTATGCAATTAACTGAGAATGAGCTTTGTAACGCTGTCATCTTAAACAGCTTGTTAAGTATGACATTGGCATTGGCATCTTTCTTGACGTCAATCACTATACGCATGCCCTGACGGTCAGACTCGTCATTGGCGTTGCTGATACCGTCAAGTTTTCCTTCTTTTACCAGATCGGCAATATACTCTATGAGCTGCGCCTTGTTGACGCCATACGGAATCTCAGTGACAACTATCTTGTCATGGCTTTCGCCGCTTTCTATTTCGGCCTTTGCACGCATCACTATGCGCCCGCGTCCTGTGGCGTAGGCATCTCTCACACCCTGTATACCATATATATATGCACCCGTAGGGAAGTCGGGCGCCTTTATATACTGCATCAGTCCGTCAACATCTATGTCCGGATTGTCAATATACGCACAACACCCGTCAATCACCTCACCCAGATTGTGTGTCGGGATATTGGTTGCCATACCCACGGCTATACCATTGCCGCCATTGACAAGCAGATTTGGAATCTTCGTAGGCATTACCGTCGGCTCTTGCAGAGAGTCGTCAAAGTTGTTCATCATGTCGACAGTATCTTTGTCGAGGTCGTCCATGATGTGTTCACCCATCTTTGACAGTCGGCACTCGGTATAACGCATGGCCGCAGCCGAATCGCCGTCAACACTACCGAAATTTCCCTGTCCGTCAACAAGAGTGTAGCGCATGTTCCAATCTTGCGCCATTCTCACCAATGCGCCATATACCGAGCTGTCGCCGTGGGGGTGGTATTTACCCAACACCTCTCCTACCACGCGGGCACACTTCTTGTAAGGTTTGTCGCTGGTGTTGCCTATGCCCATCATTCCGTAAAGAATACGGCGGTGTACCGGCTTGAATCCGTCACGCACGTCGGGCAGGGCACGCGCCACTATAACAGACATCGAATAGTCGATGTAAGAGGATTTCATCTCCTCTTCGATATTGATTTTTATTATTCTGTCTTGGTCAAACGAATTATTGTTGTCCATTTATTTATAGATGTATTAATTTTATCAAAAATGCCGTTAAAGGCCATTTCTTTTCGTTCTGAGCCGTTCTGCGTTCTCTTCCAGCGTGCTAAATTAATGCTTTTTCACGAGCTGTGAAAATCATTTCACGCAAAACGAACAATTTTAAGCTTTATTTACGCAGCCGGCATTACATGCCTCAGACTGTTCACACCAATGCCGGAGCAAGATACTTGGCAAGGCAATAGCCACCGCCAATCAGCCATACAAAGAGGATGAACGCCAGCAGGAACGGCTTGAAGCCGGCTTTCTTAAACTTATCTATGCTCGTTTCCGCGCCGAGGGCTGTCATGGCCATTGTGAGCAGGAAGGTGTCAAACGTGTTGATGAAGTCAACTAGGGCGGCGGGAAGGAGGTCGAACGAATTGAAACCTATCACGACAAGAAACAGTATTGCAAACCAGGGCAGCGATATTTTGCCGCGGCCCTCGCGGTCGCCGTTCTTCAGCGCGGCACGCATCACGCTGTAACTGATGATGAGCAATACCGGCACAAGCATCATAACACGAATCATCTTAACGATAATGGCCGAATCAGACACTTCTTTGCCCATGGCATTGCCTGCTCCCACGACGTGGGCAACCTCATGAATGGTTGACCCGGCAAAGATGCCCATCTCTTTGGCTGTCAGGTCGAAAATACCATTACGATAAAGTATAGGATAAACGAACATTGCCAACGTTCCGAATATCACCACCGTGGATACGGCCACGGCCGTCTTGTATGGCTTTACTCTGATGGCCGACTCAGTGCCGAGAACTGCCGCAGCTCCGCAGATTGCACTGCCCACCGACGTAAGCAGAGTGATGCCGCGGTCCATCTTCAGCAGCCGCCCTATCAGTATTCCGCCGAAAATGGTCACGGTGACGATTATCGCGTCTATGACGATTGCCGGCAAACCGACATCAAGCACATTCTGGAACGTAAGCCTGAAACCGTAAAGGATGATGCCTATACGCAGGATGCGCTTTGAGCAGAACTGTATGCCCGGCACCCATGTGTCAGGCAGATTGTTGCGTAAACTGTTGGCGTAAAGCATTCCCAAGACAATTCCGACAATCATCGGACTTAACGACAGACTCTTGACGAAACTCATATCGCCTATGTAAAACGCGGCACATGAGAACAACGCTATAAGCAAAACTCCATGGAGCATACTGCTCCGCTTTTCTGTCAACATACAAATAATTTTAAGTAAAAAACGTTTATGAAAGTGCAAAGGTAAGCAAATATTTCTGAAAATCCAAAACACCACAAAATATTATATGACAACACACATCACACTTAGAACACCATCAATAAGCCTTTAATTTAAACATAAACAAACAGGACTTAATCGTTTTCAGTCAAATAATACTTGCACATGAACAAAACATAAAAAACTATTATAATACAATTAGCATGCGTCGGGGGTAATCAAGAATAAAGGAGTGACCATGTAAGAACTCGATGTTAATCAGTCCGGTATTGTAATCACTACAAATAAAATCAAGAACGAACTCGGTTTTACCTATCACAAATTCCACGTTACGACACATTTCGGCTGTTTTTCCAGACAAGGGAGTTGATATGTTGGCCGTTTCTTTTTCTATCTGTTCTGTCTTTCCGGGACGCAACCCACGCTCCAATTTATTATATTTAGTTCCGGTATCAAAAGTAAAACGCGTCTTACGTCCTTTGATTTTACTGTCAAATATAATATAATCCATTGCCACGTCAGGATAATCTTCGTGATTTTTCCATTTTATAGCCATACCGTTAACAGACTTGCTGTCTGCCAGCCGAACAACAGTCTTTGTCTGCATGTCAAATTTCCAAACACCTGACTTCAATAAATCTGCACCTATAATAAAACGTGGAGCATACTTCTGATAAATTCCATCAAGATCGGCCATAAGGCAATTAACATCACGATAAACACTGCCGCAGAAACTGACAGAATCAATTACAACACTTGATAATGCTGTTTTATCATCATTAACATACATCACTTTTGCTTCACCGGCTTTCACTCCACACGAGTCAACGGCAAAAGCAGAATCCACAATACACAACGAACACCCCGTATCAATCAATGAGTTCACGTTGCAAAGATGTCCTTTATTTGCCAGAGAAACATCCGTGTACATAAAATTACCTTTGACCGTCAACACATTCTGTGCGCATACAGCCGTACACGCAATAAATACAATCATGAATATGGCAAAGCGCAATTTCATCTTTTATTTACCGAAATACCCTATTATATCTCTCAGAAAATCAACCAATAACGGTTCGTTCTTCATGTTCTCCTTGAATGTGTCATACTTTGGCACTTTGAACACTTCGGCATTATACGTCCGCATCTTCAAATTATAACCGGCCGTATCAGACCTCTCTACCGCGTAATGCCTCTCCGTATCAACTTCCGTCGTGTCAGCGGCGCAAACATCGGCAGACGATGACGCCATACCACGACATTTCAGGGAATCGTCTTGCGCCGCCATGCAGCAGCAAACAAATATGCCAGCCAAAAGCAGAAAGAGCCTGTTTTTCATACGCCTCATGTTTTTCGCAAAGTTACTGTATTTTTTAAAACCGGGAATCTTACGGAAAACAATCGTGACACATTTTGCAATATTTAAACCATTTTCATCTCTGTGCTACATTGCAGGCAACCTTACACGGTACATAAACCACCGCCCCTACTCCACGCCGGCACCTGTCGTCTGCCGGGAAAACCATACTGTGCAAAAGACAGTAACAAGGCCGGCATTGACAAATTGTCGGCGTTACTGCACTTTTACTGACATTCCGGTTTGAAACAACATCTCCACAAGTACCGCGCCCAAAATTATTTGCCCTTTACACGAAAATATCGCAAGCACGGATGTGCAAGCCTAACTACCATGCTTTCAGCATAATACCCGCGACACACTATACTGTGTGCAACCAAACAAGGGCAAAAAGCATGCAGAAAACACCATTGAACGTTATAAAAGGTTACCTTTTGCGATGCAAAAGACCATGAATAAGCTGGCTATATGCCATGTCTACCAAGTCAAAAGATAAGCTTTTACCAGCTGTACGGTATGTTTTTGCGCATAAAAAGAGCGGAAAAGACGCCGGCGGCGGCATAAAACGGATGTTGAGGGAACTGTTTCAGACTTTTTCACGGAAATTTTGCAGATGACAGAATGCAAGCATACCGGCCCTGAACATGAAACTACGTCATTGCTTAAAAAGCAGGCCGCGGTTGCGGCAGAATGACTTTTATTTTACAAAAAACCGTACTACGACACATGACGGCACGTTCCGCTGTAAGCAAGACCACGGTTTCAGTCTTTTGCATCATTAACGTCCGCCACATATTATAAAAACGGGTAACTGTGTGATTTATAGCAGTTTTTGAGCTTCAAATTAGCAAAAAAAACAAAATAAATTTCCGTTTAACAACAAAAAGCAGTATATTTGCAAGCTCAAAAACGAGTAGCATTAAACCGACATTTGTAAACATACAATAACAGATATGACTAAAGCAGATATAATAGAACAAATCGTGACATCTACAGGAATAGCCAAAAAAGACGTATCGGCTACTGTTGAAGCATTCATGGCAATAATAAAAGACAGCCTGCTCGAAAAGAAAGAGAACGTCTACCTGCGCGGCTTCGGCAGCTTTGTGGTGAAACACAGGGCACAGAAGACGGCACGCGACATATCGAAGAACAAAACGATAGTAATTGACGCTCACGACTTTCCGAGCTTCAAACCGGCCAAAAGCTTCGTGGCAAAGATGAAAGGCGAATAACTGCTGCGGATTTTCAAAATTAAATCATATAACTTTTTAAAACTTATAAACTATGCCAAACGGTAAGAAGAAAAAGGGCCACAAGATGGCTACACACAAGCGTAAGAAAAGATTAAGAAAGAACAGGCACAAGAGCAAGTAAGCCTACTTGCCTGCACACCTGTCAGCTCAGGCTGAAGGGCATGTCGGAAAGCTTGTGAGAAGAAAGACCGGCATGCCCTGTTCTTTGACAAAACTAAGTTCAAACAATTGGAAATGACCAGCGAATTAGTAATTGACGTCCACGAAAAAGAGATTTCGATTGCTCTGCTGGAAGACAAAAATCTGGTAGAGTATCAAACCGAGCAACGCTCGGCGTCTTTTTCAGTTGGCAACATCTACATGGCAAAAGTGAAAAAACTGATGCCCGGGCTCAATGCTTGTTTTGTGGATGTGGGATTCGAACGCGACGCCTTTCTACATTATCTTGACTTGGGAAGTCAATTCAGCTCTTACGAAAAGTACTTGAAACAGGTGCAAAGCGACAGGAAGAAACTTTATCCTTTCTCAAAGGCATCACGCCTGCCCGACCTTAAAAAAGACGGCAGCATACAGACAACACTGCACGTAGGGCAAGAGGTGATGGTGCAAATAGTAAAAGAACCCATATCCACAAAAGGCCCCCGACTGACAGGAGAATTGAGCTTTGCCGGAAGATATCTGGTTCTTATACCTTTCAATGATAAAGTTTCGGTTTCTTCAAAAATTAAAAGCGGCGAGGAACGCGCACGGCTGAAACAACTGATAAACAGCATAAAGCCTAAAAACTTTGGCGTGATAGTGCGCACCGTTGCCGAAGGTAAACGGGTGGCCGAACTCGACACTGAATTAAAGATTCTATTAAAACGTTGGGAAGACGCCGTTACCAAAGTACAGAAAACAGAGAAAAGACCTCAGCTCGTGTATGAGGAGACAAGCAGAGTAGTGGCCTTATTACGCGACTTGTTTAACCCGTCATACGAAAACATCTTTGTCAATGACAGTGAAGTATTTAAGGAGGTAAAACATTATGTCACACTGATAGCCCCTGAAAAGGCAGACATAGTGAAAATGTACTCTGGCAATGTGCCTATCTTCGACAATTTCAACATTACCAAACAAATTAAGTCGAGCTTCGGCAAAATTGTAAACTACAAACATGGCGCTTATCTAATCATCGAACACACAGAAGCGCTACATGTGGTAGACGTTAACAGCGGTAATCGCACACGTTCGGCCAACGGTCAGGAAGCCAATGCGCTGGACGTAAACCTCGGCGCCGCCGACGAACTGGCGCGACAACTGCGCCTCAGGGACATGGGAGGCATCATCGTGGTGGACTTCATCGACATGAATCTCGCTGAAGACAGACAGATGCTGTATGAACGCATGTGCAAAAACATGCAAAAAGACCGTGCCCGCCATAACATACTGCCGCTGAGCAAGTTCGGACTGATGCAAATAACAAGACAAAGAGTCCGGCCGGCCATTGACGTAAACGTTGAAGAAACCTGTCCTACATGCTTCGGCACAGGAAAAATAAAATCGAGCATTCTTTTCGTAGACCAATTGGAGAGAAAAATTGACCGGTTAGTCAACAAGATTGGTGTCAAGAAGTTTTATCTTCACGTGCATCCTTACGTTGCCGCCTATATCAACCAGGGCTTTATCAGCCTGAAAAGAAAATGGCAAATCAAATACGGACGTGGTGTTCACGTGATTCCTTCGCAGAAAATGGCTCTCCTGCAATATGAATTTTATGACAGCGAGAAGCATTTCATAGACATGAAGGAAGAGATAGAAACAAAATAAAAAGTAAGGGGACGAGCGTAACACAGCCAGTCCCCTTACTTTTTATCTTACTTTATCTTTGCTGAATAAGGAATCAAACCGTCTGATGATTGATACATATACCAAGCTTATACCACTCATAAAGCCTATGCACTCCCTCATCTATCTCTATCTTATGATGCCATCCGAGGGCATGCAGCTTTGACACATCTGTCAGTTTACGAGGAGTTCCGTCGGGCTTGGAAGAATCCCAACGCAGCTCGCCCTTAAAACCTACTTCGGCCATAACCTTTTCCGCCAGCTCGCGTATGCTGAGTTCTTTGCCTGTACCAACATTGATATGACAGTTCCTTATTTCTTTGTCACCAGAATTATACGTGTCCTTAAAATCAACATTCAGCAGCACATAAACACTTGCATCTGCCATTTCTTCGCTCCAAAGGAACTCACGCATCGGACTGCCTGTACCCCACAATGTGACGGCATCAGGACTTATGCCGAACTTGGCAAGCTTATGCAGTATATCATCATTACTGCTGCTGCCGTCTACTCCTTCCACGGGACGCAGATCGAGGTCTTTTCTCACATCATCCCATCTGCCTTCATTCAGGCATTTTGCAAGATGCACCTTGCGTATCATGGCTGGCAACACATGACTGTTTTCCAAATGGAAGTTGTCATTAGGACCATAAAGATTTGTGGGCATCACTGCAATATAGTTACATCCGTACTGCAGACTGAAGCTCTCACACATCTTCAGACCGGCAATTTTTGCTATGGCATACGGTTCGTTAGTGTACTCAAGCTCGGATGTCAGCAGTGCTTCTTCCTTCATCGGCTGAGGAGCCATACGGGGATAAATACACGTACTGCCCAAAAACAACAGCTTTTTCACACCATGCCGAAAGCTTTCGCCTATCACATTCTGCTGTATCTGCAGATTCTGATAAATAAAATCCGCACGATAATTAAGATTAGCCATAATACCGCCTACATGTGCAGCTGCTAAAACAACAGCATCAGGTTGTTCTTCATCGAAGAACTCTTTTACGGCAACGGGATCAAGAAGATCAAGCTCCTTGTGGCTTCTGTCTACAAGATTCTCAAATCCCCTTGACTTCAGATTGTTCCATATTGCCGAGCCAACCAAGCCATGATGACCGGCAACATATATCTTAGAATTTTTATCCAACATAATTATTCTTCCATTTGAGCCTTTATATAAAGTTTCTTGACAAACTTCATATCATGTTGAACCATTATGCGCACCAGTTCATTTAATGATGTTTTAGTCGGATTCCAGCCCAACACTTTCTTAGCCTTTGCAGGATTACCCAACAGCTGATCTAC
>CALNFG010000047.1 GCA_939792625.1 uncultured Prevotella sp. | reverse complement strand
GGGACGGTTCACCGGACAGCCGGCGATATTTGCCTGAATCTGCATCATAATATTCTTCATTCTTTTCATAAGTAATACGAGAACCTTGTTGATAATCTGTTACTTTGAAAGTTCCAATGGTCTTCCAGATTCCATCAATTCTCTTTAATTCACGTACAACTGCACCTGAAATATCTATATTAGAAGATGCTCCGGGAATCATTACTGATGCTGTAGTTCCTAAAAGTGTTATAAAATGGTCGTCATTGATATATATTACATCATGTATATCCGAAGTAATTACGCCACCAAGATTTATTTCCTCGAATTTTTCATTAAGAAGGTGTACTCCGCCCGATAATCCAACAACACAATATCTATCTTCTCTCGTGGCTGATTTATAATGATTAAACTCACCCCATCCATTAGTATTTTCATCTGCTGGATACGATTTTATTTTAACAGGACCACCTGCTTTTATTTCAATAAGACCGCATTTATTGAACAGAAGCATCCTATCAAAATAGTTGTCGAAAGACCCGTTGAGAGTAAAAGATTGCCAATTATCCGGATAGTCACCTTCAGGAATTATATCGGGGTCTATTTCTTTCACCTTTAATACGTTTGCGCTATCAACATAGAGTTCATAGAATTTAGTACCGTCTTCGGATTTTACATACATTACATCCTTAGACAAGTTTCTTTTTTCTACCCTTAATTTGCTAACTGTGACATAATCACCTTTGTTTTCACCAATGTATGCTTCCTTACCTTTACAGATAACAATAGAGCCATCAGAAGCACCACCAACCTCAGCGGCCATTCTTATATATCTTACCCAAGTCATGTCAGTAGGTATCTGAAAGGTACTTCCAAGAGTAGTACCATCAGCATTAAACAGTCTTGTGCCATTCTTGTCATTCTCATCCGTTACAACCACCATTCCAGTTGCTGTACCTGTTCTTGTAAACCAGTCACCTGCTTGGCACTCTATGGGGTTAGACATTTCGTAACCCTCATTAGGCGGGGTAAAGCTGTTTTTTTCCGTCATTAAAGGTCTTTTGCATTTCAGATGCAATAAGCAGGTTAGGCGTGTTGTGGTTGCTTACGCCGTCTACATTTTCAAGTTTTACGGCACCATTCTCTGCGGCTTTGGTTACTTCGCCTGCAATCTCGCTTCTGTCCGTGAAGTCTTTTTCCTCACCGTTCAGATAGTATTTTGAGGTGTCAACACCTTTTTTCTCATGCAGCACACCGTCTTTATCCCTGTAAGAAATAACCCTTTCATCCTTGTCTGTGGTAACGGAAAGTCTTTCCTCTGCATCGTCAATTACAGAGAATACAGTGTTAGCCACTCCTGATGTGTCCAAGTCCTTTAATTGGTCTTGTATTTGTTGCAAGGTATCATTGATTTGCTCTATCTGCTCATCATAATTTCCGCCTCCGGCAAAGTTTGATTTTGCAGCCCAAAATGTTCCGTCAGCCTTAACACCGAACAATATCCTGTCCTGACTGTCCAGCCATGCGGCCAGCCACTCATCGTTGCTTACCACCTTGTAAGTATCCTGCTTAGGCATATACACCTCACCATTCTCTGCCTTGATACCGAAAAGAAGTTTTCCCTCTGCATCAACAACGACATGAAGCCACTCATCATTGCTGATTATGCTGAATGTGTTATTGAAAGTATCTTGCAAATTGGTAAAGTTATTTTCAAGCGCTTCAACTCTCTGTTTCAGTTCATCGTCACCTATACCATTGTCTTTCAGGAGTTGTTGTATCTTCTCAATTTTCTCGATGAAGTCTGCCTTTGCAACGTATGTGCTGCCGTCCTGACGCAACCCGAACAGAACGTGCCCTGCACTGTCGAGCCATGCAGCCAAAAACTCTTGGTTGCTCTCAACGCTGTACATTGTGTTCTTAGGGAAATACGGCTTACCATCGGCTGTCAGGCCGAAAAGCACCTTGCCGTCAGCGTCGGTGACAACGTTCACAAACTCTGGACTGTCCTTAAAACTGAATGTATCTGTTACTTCTTTCAATGTTTCAAGCTGTGGCTCAAGTTCTGTAAACTTAGCATTGATAGCCTCAATATCCGACTTGATGGCTTCTATGTCCTCACTTTCTTCAGCATCCTTTATCTTGCTTTCCAACTCACGCAACGCTTCCTTCACTGGTGTCGGAACACCTTTTGCCCACTCAATGCTTCCGTCAATCCTTATACCCCAAAGGAACTTACCCTCAGCGTCAGTATAAGCACGGATAAATTCGGGACTGTCTGTGTATTGCCCCAAGTCCTCATAATCCTTGTGGTCATCTGAAAGCTCCTTCAGCTTCTGCTCAACGGTCTTTCCCTCTTCCTCACCGTATCTTATCTGCTTGCTGTCTGCGATTATCCCCTCGGTGGTCGCTGCATTGAGTTCGCCTGCTATGTTTATTTTCTCTGCCATGATATTCTTGATTTATGATATTACGAATGTGTATGTCCCTGCCACGAGTGCATTGCTGTTGCGGTAGCACTTGTAGTTGCCAAGAGAGCTTGTCTTCCCCTGCTGCGCCTCCATAGGCACGTCAAAGCCATTGAGAGTGACTTTGCTTATCGTCATTGTGTCTGGCACGCAGAGCCACAGATAATTCCCGTCGGAGTGGTTGGTTAAGGTATATGTGCCGTTGGGACTTGTCTTGATTGTCTGTTTTGTCAGGTCCGTCAATGTCAGGCCGTCCGCTGATTCGGCTGAATTGAAGCCGAAGTACATGGGCAGGACCTGCTGAACGTTAACCTCTGCCGTGGCTGTCATTCCTTCAGCTGTTGCCGCAAGAATACATTTTGTCGTACCTTTTGCGTTGACAGTTCCCGCTGCACTTCCCGGATTTGTCGTGCCGGAATACACCTGCGATTCTCCCGCCTTTACCACAATGCTTGTGGCCGTCACATTATTACCGCGTCTTTTTATAGCCCAACCGAGTGTCACATTTTGTACCGCTCCCGTATATTCCATAAGCGTGGGACTTGCCGTAAATGTAACATTCAGAGGCCATACGTCTTTCTTCAGGTCGTCAAGCTGAGCTTTGTCACTCGCCGACATTGCTCCTGCCTTTTCCGCCGTGGCAGGTTTTATCGTAACCGTATTTATCGGGCTTTCCGAGTCTTTGAATGTATTGTAAACATCAATCTTGACATTCTCATCATCCGAACTGTCGCTCAACCGGACACCGGTTACAACTTTCTGCAAGACATCTTTGTGCGCGACATCAATGACATTCTTGCTCCATATCTGAGTATCACCGTTCCATGTGTTTGAGAGTACGGCCACCTCGCCGTCGGATAATGTTATCGGATTATTCGACAAATCAAGGAATTTCAGATAAGCACCGGCTTCCGTTGCTATGTAATAAGCCTTTTCTTTACTCGTCTTTGGAGTATCGGCAGGCTTGGCAAAACCGTAAAATGTCGAGCCTTCCATATCAGGCAATACCGGCTGCCATGCGCTCCATGTGTTCACGGGAGTCGTTGATGTCCCGCCAAATACGTGGTAACTCCTGTAATAAGTATGTATCGCGTCGTCAGAGTGGGAACTTCCCAATTCCCCGTCTGTCAGTATGTCGTGGGTTATAAACACCTGTGTGATATTATGTCCCATGCTGTCGGCAAACATTGTGAGCATGCCCTCGACATATTGTTCTTTATCATCCGTCACGATATAGCGTGTGGGTACATTGCCCTGTAAGAAGTCCGTAAGATTCCCGCTGCTTACCATTGTGTCAAGCTCGCTTACCTTTACGCGCCCGGCTATCAGGGATTTTGCATCTTCAAGGAACTCGCTTACTTCGGTCTTGACTTCTTCCGCAGCATCCTTTGCCGGCTGTTTCAGACTTTCCAGCCATTCCGCTTCCGTACCTGAAAAACCGTTTACCACTGCCACTTCATACGCCGACAATCCTGAAAGTTCCAATGTTACAGGCTGCATTTGTATTACGGCTTCCGCACTGCCGTCTCCGGGGTCGTCCGCCTGTGCCGTGTGAGCAACAAGCCTCACAAAACGGCATTGGTCAACAACGGCCTGACCGCCTTCGGCTTTCTTTGCATACAGAACAATGTCATATTCACCCGTCGCAAACTGTTCGCTTGCCGTCCAGATGGCGATAATCTTATTGTCCTCTATATGATACGGCAGCTGTACGGGCGAGAATGGTCCGCCGTGAGGAGGTCTTGGAGGGCGTGGCGGTTTAGGCGGCGGGCAGGCATGCTCTTTTCCGTCGCCGATGTCGGGACGGCAATATATGCCGCCGTTCATTATCACAGTTACCTGTTTCGATTCATCTTCTTTCTTGCCCGGACATTCGGTCCATGTCGCATCGTCAACATAATTGTGATAATCCACAATCCTGCGGCTCGGTCTGACTTCCACCGACAGATTCAGGTCTGCCAGCTTAGACACGTCACCGCTCAGCACCATCGGCCATTCTATGCGTATATCGTTACCTATCCTTATCGCTTTCATACTGTTTTTTCTTTGTCTGATTTATTGGCTTTGCCTACTACTATGACCATTTCGTTTACGTTCCTGACAACTTTTGTACGTCCGTTGAGTATTGTCCTTATCCGGTTTCTCGCATCCTCCTGCAACTGCTGTTGTGTAACCATATTATTCGGGCTGAAATACCGGCACCAGTCTGCAAGTACCTTAGCCGTAATATAAGCGTGTATCATGCGTCCGAGGCTTGCACATCCGGCAAGGTTGAAGTTCATCGGCATCATCAGTACTATTGTCATGTCGCAGTCATCAAGCAGATAATTGTTCGAAGAATGACTCTTGCTCCACAAGTACTTACCGCACATACTTACAACTTCGGCAACACCTTCGGTCATGGCGCGCCTTAGCAGTCCGGTGTCCTCTGTGTCAATGTCTGACATTCTGCCCAGGCGGTATGCCTTGTTCCTGATGTCATTGTCAAGCATCGCCATGTCTATCTTTACGGTTATCTTGTGCTTTCTTATCATGTTGTCTGAATGTTTCCTGTTTCCTGAAGTGCCATGTTGTTTAATAAGGACATCATGTCCGTATTGCCATACGCAGCTGCAACCAATGACGCCGTTTTTAACACCACAGCCCGGTATATCGGATTTTCTATTTCGTAATACGCTTCTTCATGCTCATCGTCACTGATGCTTCCTTGACACCTCTTTATATATGTCATTTCTGCCGTCGCCTCTGTCGAGTCGCAGGAAAAGAACTGTATTACGCTCTTGCCTGTCTGCATTGACGTGGCAAAAGCTATTACAGGTCTCGACGGGTTGCCCCTTACGCCTTTCCACCGGCTGAACTGCTGATGATACAACGGGCTGTCGGGACTTATGGCCACAGATACCGCATGTGCCCAGTCTGACATCTTGAACATAACGAGCTTCAGGTAGTCTGACGGCAATGCCACTTCGCCTATACCTTTCACCTCGTCGGTCCATACTACTGTCATATCCGTACCGCTTACGCTTCTTGTAGATTCAAGCATCGATATATGGGCAATCATTCTTACCTCATTCACCCCGTCGGCAATTTTGGACTTTATTATTTCCTCCATTTCCAGCGTGTCAGGGTCAAACGTGTTACCCTCCGCGTCGGTAAATGCGGCCACAGTCGTATTTTCATCTATCGCCACCCTTACGTCGGTTATTATCCTGCTCTCCGCCACCTGCAACATACCCCGGTACTTTTTACTTGTCAAACACTATCTTCACACCGTTGGCCAGCCCGATTAGTACAGCGTTCTCCATCGTCTTTATGTTACTTCTCACCACACCGAACTCCTGCGCAAGATACGATTTCGCGTCAGCCAGTGTAAGGAAGTGCATTTCCTTAACATCCTTGCCTTCCGCTGTGCCCGTTACCGTGTCTTCATTATTTTCTTTTTTGGGGCTGTTATCTTCAACGCTGTCAAGGACAAACTTCTTGTTATACCACGGATGACGCTCGATGCCTTTCTGCAGCAACTCGTCGTCGGTTGTGAAATAAGCCTTGCCCATTGTCGTGGCGTGGAAAGCCACACGCTTCAGCCCCACGGAGAAGTGCGGCACGGTGTTTCTGCTTATATATGTCTTTATTGCCATTGTCTCGTGTTTTTATATGTGAGAGGCAGACATGCTACCGTCCGCCTCCCGTTGTTTTAAATCAGTCACCTTCGGGTTTCGGTGCAATCATCACACGTGCGTGTGCCCTTGCGTTCTTCAGCACAAGGCAGCTCACCTCCTGAATAATTTCAGCCTCAGAGTTGCGTATGCCGGCTTTTCTCAGGTCGAGAGCGCTCTTTTCAAAGGCAAGGAATATTCTCTTCTCCAGATAACCGTCCTCAAGAGCAAAACCGTATTCGGGCATGCCGGCCTGGTCAAACAGTTCGTGATGAATGAGCAGGACTTCTCCGAAGTCTGTCTTGAATGAGGTGAAACGCAAGTCCCATATAGCCACAGTCTCTTTGGCACGGAATCGCTCACTCTTAATCTTGGATATTGCGGCAACGAAGTCAGAGCCTGCGAACAGCACCTTGCGCTTCGTTGATGCGACACCGATGAACAGGTCTTTCGAGAAATCCACAAGGTCAGACTCATCAATGACAAGCTTCGCGTCTGCGTCGGCACCTTCCCAGTGACCGAGCGTGATGTCCTTGCCGGCCATCCACCATATACCTTTTGTGAAATAAGTTATCTGCTGTTTCTTCGAGGCATGACGGATTTCCGCCTTTACGCCGAACAGCGAAGTCAGCTCGCGTGTCACCTTAAAGTCATATACAGCCTCCTCGTCAAGGTCGGAGAATGTCCAGTTCGCCTCGTTCTGCCACATCTTCTCGAAAGTGGACTGCTCCACCTGAAGCATGAAGTTCTGGCAGTACTGCTCCTCTGCCGTGGGCAGGTTGGTAAACATACCTGTCTGTCTGTCAAATTCCGAACATGCCTTGCCCATACGGAGCAGACGTGTGCCCTTAGCTATCACCGGCACCCATATAGGATTGCTGTTGCCGTCAAGGTTACCGTTCACGGCAAACACGGAGAGGTCGCCCGTCTTCTCGTCAACACCTATTACCTTCAGCATGAGGTCCGGTATCAGGTCGCCCGATTTGTATGCCACACCCTTGTCGTTCGTTATTGCCGATACGCCGACAACACGTATAGTGTCATCCTCGGTGAACAGATTGGTGTCATCCACCTTTATCGTCACACGGTCGCCCGTGGCCTGCGCTGTGGTTGCCTCTTTCAGGGTAGTATAAAGCGGTCTTGTGCCGACGCTGTAATATTTGGTTTTCATTGACCTGATGTGCCGACCGCCCTTGCCGCGGGTTATCTGTTCAAGCGGCGTTGACATCGGTCTGATTTTCATTATCTTCGTGTCAAGGTCGGTTACGTGAAAGTCTTCGTCGCCGTACTGCTCGGTATGTGTAACCGAACTTGCACCCGAATTTGTAACATCCTCTACTGATTCCACTCCGTCGCCGGCCGTCGTCTTGCCTGCATCGGGCAGATCGCTCGCGGTAGCGGCCATTATAACGTTGCCCGCAGCTCCCGTCAGCGTGGCAACAACAGTGAGCAGAAAGCCCACAATCAAACTAAAATACTTTTTCATTGTCTCTTTATTTTTAATTGTTACTTGTTAATTATCAATTTACTAATACCTCTCTCTCTTGGCCTCGCTCCACGGGTCTTTCATCTGTGCGTTTGCGAGAAAACCGTCTTTATTCCTTGTCTGCGCCTGACGGCCGCCGGCTATCATCGGCATGCCGTCGCCCTTACCCTTACGCATCTTCTCCTGTATCCGCTGGTTACGCCCCGTAGCCTCGCCCGTCTCCTCGGCTGCTGCCACGTCCTTGTCATAGTTCAGCCCCTTATAGGCAAAGTCAAGCATCTCAGGCGTTATTATCCCCGTTACAAGATTACCGAACTGAGTGTTTATGAACTCTCTCATGGCGTCAATCTGTTCTGGCGTTGCCTTATGTTCCGTTGCCCAGTTCTCAATTGTAGTCTCTGAGGCGTCAACGTTCTGCTCGAACTGCGCCTGCAACTCGTCATTCTTCTTTATCTGCTTAGCATGTGCGTCCAAAGCATCGGCAAAGGCTTTCACATTCTCAGGCGACGGGTCGTTGACGGCATCCTTGAACAGCTCGCCGAACTGTTCTATCAGAGCCACACCCATCTGTTTCTTCCCGTCCAGCAGGTCGTTCATGAAGTATGCCGCGTTGGGATTTTCAAGAAACATGTTGTTCAGCTTCTCGTTGTTCTCCCTGTTGCGTTTCAGTTCCTCCTCACGCGAGTTATACTCGTCGTCAAGTGCAGTATAATACGCTTCCTCGTCGTCCATGTTGACATCGGGATGTCTTGATACAAAACTCTCCCTGAAAGTGTCTCTGCGGCTCTTCGTTGCCTCTTGCGCATTGTTGTCGCTCTTTTCTTTTTTTTCGGCCATATTGATTATTTATACTTATTCTAATTAACCAGTAAAACGATTTTCTTTAAAATCTGCCGCTAAATTACCGGCATTTTATATTTTTACAGGTATATCTGCGCAACTCGTAAAATTTTTTTTATCTTTGCACTGTCGCATATTAAATAACCTATGTCTTAGCAGTATCCGTAAACACAGGATTTGTTAAGACAGTTGTTTTATTATCATTATTAAGGGTTATATATGTGCAATAAACTTGGATTAAATTGTGAGATTTTTAAGGATGAACGTTTCGGTGAAATACGAGTAGCCGGGACAAGTGAACAACCATTATTCTGTCTTGCGGACATTTGCAGAGTATTAGAGATAAAGAATGTTAGCGACTGCAAATCCAAATTGAAACAAGACGGGGTAGTTTTAACCGAGGGGGTCTCCAAGACCACAAATCAGTACGGAGTGACAACGGAACAAAAGGTTATGCTTACCTTTATCAGCGAGCAAAACCTATACAAGGTAATCATGCGCTCCGACAAACCGCAGGCAGAACCTTTCCAAGATTGGGTGTGCGGTGAAGTACTACCGTCAATCCGCAAGACCGGCAGCTACTCGATAATGAATAAGGTTCCTCACACCTTTGCCGAAGCATTGCGCCTTGCCGCCGAACAGCAGGAGAAAATCGAGGCGCAACAGAAACTGATAGAAGTGCAGAAACCAAAGGTTGAATTTTATGATGATGTCGTTGAAAGTAAAGACGCCATGTCTATGGACCGCGTGGCAAAGACCATCAACATGGGCATAGGCCGCAATAAACTTTTCGAACTTCTGAGAAAAAATAAGATTCTCATGCCTAACAATACACCTTACCAGCGTTTTGTCGATGCAGGTTGGTTTAGATGTATTGAGACAAAATTCACCAAACCCAACGGCGACATCTGCATAAATGTAAAAACCGTAGTTCTTCAAAAAGGAGTTGATGCCATACGGCGTATTGTGAAAAACATTTGTTGTAAAGTCAGATAATTATTCATACCGGAATCATATATGCGCAACAAGGGTGACAACAATGATTTTACGGAACAGCGCAATGCGGAAGTAATGGACGCTTACCGCCGCATATTCAAGATATACGGAGGTATCGTTGACGTAAAAACGCTTTACGCAATGGTATCGTTCGCACCGGCAAGCCGTTTCTTTGTTTCCGCGCGTCAGGCCTACCGTGTAATATCACGCATGTTCAACGGTGGCTCAATATCCAATATGCGCCCGGCAAACCAGCGCATGTACAAGGAAATCTATTTGAGAGTCCGTGAAGAATTATCCGACGGCAAAGGCCGCATGAAACATTCACCGTCTGCCATACGCAGGGCTGTGACAAAAATTGTACGTCAGCCTGCGCCGGAAATGTATATCGGCACACGACAGATTTCTTTCATCATAAGTAAGGAGAAAATAAAATGTTACGAAGAAAGAAAACGAAAATTGCGGCATTGCTTCTAAGTTTTACATTATTCCTGCTTCTGCTGTTACCGGTGTCACCACAAGACGTCGGGATATATCAGGGCTGCGGGGTAACGAACAGACTCACATATCACTTCTTTCACGCAAACATATTACATCTTGTATTAAATGTCTGGTGTTTCCTGTCGTGTGTGTTTCTTGCTGACGCTTCCTTGTCCGTCATAGTAACATCATTCATCATAGCCTGTACGGTGCCTGTGTTCACGCCTGTGCCGACTGTCGGATTTTCAGGCATCTGTTTCGCCATTCTCGGCTTCATCATGTGGCAGGCAAAGAACAAGTTTAGTTACAACATCTCAATAATATCCTGTATCGCCCTGCCGCTTATGCTGTTGCCACATGCCGTCAACAGCCTGCTGCATGCCTACTGTTACACGGCAGCCGTCATCATCGGCATGCCTTTCCATATCTCCCGATCCTCTCATAACTCCCGGTCTTCCCAATGAAAGAAATCCAAGCCATACTGCAAGAAAACGACCACCGCCTTGCCGACATTGACGCGGTTTTCGACCCTGTTACCGGTGAAGGGTCCATAGGCGAGCGTGTCCGTATTGTCGTCAAGGACATGCCGGGCATGCCGGTGATGTGGCTTCCCGTGGAAATGATGGATAACGAGTTTGTAAGACAGCTGCTTGCCGCCAAGACAATAAAGAACTATATCCGCCGCAACCGTTGGGAGTACACCGATGAGAACATCGACCTCGTGGCTGAAGCGTTCATCCGCGTGCGTATAATGTCCGACTTCCCTTTCTGGTGCGCACTTTACGTTACCATTCAGGATAAAGAGACAGCACGTCTTGTGAAATTCCGTTTAAACCGTCCGCAACGTCGTCTTGTCACGGTTTTTGAAGATATGCGCAGAAACAACCTGCCCATACGTGTGGTTTTGCTGAAAGCGCGTCAGTGGGGAGGCTCCACCGTCACCCAGATATACATGGCATGGATTCAGCTCGTTCTTACCGTAGGACACAGCTCGGCAATCGTGGCACATCAGAAAAAAGCCTCATACGGTGTGCGCAACATGCTCAAACGCCTTCTGACGTTCTATCCCAAACGTCTTGTACATGAACTTGGAGAATCGTACAATCCGAAAGAGCCTATTGTATCCGGAACACCGTCACCTAATGTTATCAGCATTAAGGCAAGAGACTGTGAGGTGGAGGTCGGCTCGGCAGAAAATCCCGACTCCGAGCGTTCTGCCAATAATTATCTCGTACACCTTACCGAAGTGGCTTATTGGAAAGCCACCGAGAACAAGGAGCCGGGCGACATTGTCCGCTCCGTCTGCTCGGGCGTGCTGCTCAAACCTCTTACCCTTATCGTTTACGAGAGTACGGCGAACGGCACGGGCAACTTCTTCCAACAGGAATACGACGCGGCGAAAGACCCCGAAGGCAGCAACTTCCGCTCACTCTTCGTGGCATGGTGGCAAATCGAACTCTATTCTACACCGTTCAAAAACGATGAAGAACGTGCCGAATTTGCCGCATTACTGTGGAAAAACCGCAACAATGGCAACGCCGCCAACAACAGACACGAGCCGGGTAAGTATCTCTGGAGACTCTGGACGCTCGGTGCCACTCTCGAAGCCATACACTGGTATGTGGCAAAGCGTTCCGAGTACCATTCACACGCGGGCATAGCCGCCGAGTTTCCGTCAGATGACATCGAGGCCTTCGTCAACTCCGGCAAACGTATTTTTGACATATATCTTGTTGACAAGTTCAAGGAAGCCTGCCGCGATCCGATTGCCAAAGGAGACGTTACCGGGCGTGACCGCAGAGGCAAAGAGGCCTTGCTCGACCTGAAGTTTCACGAGGACAATCAGGGACTGCTCTGGATATGGGAATATCCGGAAACATTCCCCGAAGAGAAAGTAATGTACCGCTATCTTGTCACAGTGGACATCGGCGGACGTTCCGAAACTTCCGACTGGTCCGTAATTTCAGTGCTTGACAGGTTTGACATGATGGAGGGAGGTTTGCCCTCCATCGTAGCCCAGTGGTACGGACACATCGACCACGACCTGCTGGCATGGAAAGCCGCACAGATTGCGGCATATTATGACAACGCACTGCTTGTCATCGAGAGCAACACTCTCGAAACGAAAGACAAAAACCGCTCAGTGGACGGCGACCAGTCATCATTCATACTCAACGAGCTGAAAGAAGTATATCCAAACCTTTACGCCCGCAAGTCGTCCGGTACCGACAGCGTACGCGAGGGGGCGGAAGTGAAGTATGGTTTCCACACAAATGTAAAGACAAAGGGCGACATCATATCATTGCTCATTGAAATAATCCGCGAGCATCTTTATATCGAGCGCGACAGGCGTTGCCTTGACGAATACCTCACATACGAGGAACACGACGGCTCGTTCGACGCAATTGAAGGCAAACACGACGACCTGCTCATGACACGTGCAATAGGCCTGTGGATATGTTACAAGGAAATGCCGCGTCCGTATTTCGTCAAGATAGGAGCGCAGAACTACACGGCCGCCGTCAGTCTGCCATAGCTCCAGCTCAACCGTTGATTCCCAATAAAAAACATAGAATTATGAAACAGACATTCAAAATCATCAGGGCAAAAATAGCCTACATTTATGCAAAGTTCAAAGCCGACAGTCTGAACACTATCACCGGCCGGCGACAGTTCGTCCTCATGACCGACAACGGCAAACTCGTCGTAATGGACAAAACTCTGTTCTACAAAATGCGCAAACGCGGCAGCATGCCCAAAAACATAACTCCGCGCATGCTGCCCCGCATATCAGTCTATTACACCGCCGGTACATACAAAGGGGCCGTATCGCCTTGCATAGGGCAACGGCCGGCATCTGAAAAGAAAGAAAAATATCTTAACTATATCCGGAAGCTGCATTGACAATAAAGGTGGAGATTTTATTCTCCACCTTATATATATCATTGTTTCCCCATGACAAAATCTATCACTTTACGGTTGGCTTCATCCACCTTTTTACTGTCAGAGTTGATATACACCATTGTTACCCTGTTACCCATCGAGTGCCCCAACGCCTGTGAAATCACGTCAACTGGTATGTTACAGTCATTATAGGCTATCGTAGCCCATGAGTGGTGGGCCCAATACGATGACAGGAAGTCCCAATAAGGTTTATACCTCACCTTTTGCTTGTGGTGTTCGTCCACTTCCCAAGTTCCAAAGGTTTTCAGAGCCTTGTTAAATCGTGAAGTAAAGTTTGTATGGTCTTTATACCTGTCCGCCACGTCTATAAGGTGCGTCTTGCCCTTATGCCTTTCTATTATCTCCTGTGCTTCCGGCTCAATCTTTATGGAGTATATGCGCTTCGTCTTGTGCCTTGTATATACAATCCGTCCGTTCTGCACGTTCTCGTGCGTCAGGCCGAACAAGTCAACGATGTTTATCCCAATCAGGTAGAATATAAGCATGAACACGTCC
>CALNFG010000046.1 GCA_939792625.1 uncultured Prevotella sp. | reverse complement strand
TGATGATGGTCTGCATCATCGGGTTCTCCATGCCCATGTCGCCGAAGATGCGCGGGGCGTAATACAGCACGGCGTTTATGCCGACGGCCTGCTGGAACACGCTGAGCATGATGCCGACGAATATCACCAGTATGCCGTAGGTGAACACGCGCTCGGTTTTCTCCGTGATGGTGTTCTTAATCTCTTCAAGAATGTTGCGGCCTTCGGCTTCTCCGTTGATTTTGGAGAGTACGGCCAGCGCTTTAGAGTCCTGGCCGGCCATGACGAGATAGCGCGGCGTTTCGGGCACGAAACATATCAGTATGGCAAACAGTCCGGCGGGTACGGCCTCGCTTCCGAACATGTAGCGCCAGCCCGTTGTTATGGTCCAGGGATCGCTGCCCGGGGCAACGGCGTTGACACCCTGGCCGATTGACTCGATTACGGGGTTGGTGTGGTCGCCCAGAATGAGGAAGTTTACCATATATACCACCAGCTGTCCGAAGATGATGGCAAACTGATTCCACGACACGAGTGTGCCGCGGATGTTCGACGGGGCCACTTCAGCTATGTACATGGGGCAGATGGCAGAGGCCAGACCCACGCCCACGCCGCCTATCACGCGGTAGATGTTGAACGCGATGAGCAGCGGGAAATCGGCCACGCCATGCTCAAAGAACAGAAACTCCGGCTCCATTGAGCCGAGAGCCGAGATGAAGAACATGATGCCGGCAAAGATGAGAGACTTCTTACGGCCCCAGTTTGATGCGAGATAGCCTGATATGGCGCTGCCTATGATGCAGCCTATCAGTGCGCTGGCGCAAGTGAAGCCGTGCCAACTGTCGGTGTAGGTGAAATCCTTTGCTCCGATGAAGAACGCCTGCAAGCCTTTTTCGGCTCCTGAAATTACGGCGGTGTCGTATCCGAACAACAGTCCGCCAAGTACGGCAACAAGCACTATCGAGAAGAGATAAGCCTTGCTGCCTGTCCGGTTTTGATTCATTGTTTTATTAGATTAAGTGTTTTATTTAGTTTCATGATTATCTTATTAACCTGATAAGGCCGGTATTATTGTGTTTTGTCTGATGTTTTTGCCGTCAGAGCGGGTTACGGGTGTGACGGCTGTTACTTGCGTGTCATCTTGAAACCGATGTCGGATATGCCCGGCAGGGTTTCTCTTCGCATGATGTGGCGCACACGTATGTTGAGCGAGTCGCCTTTCTGCAGTTCGGTGTCGGACAGGATGAAGCTGTACTGAAAGTAGCTTACGCCGTTGCCCAGATGGTTGCCCTTGCTGTCGTACAGGCGGCAGTTTATGGTGTCGGCGGTTACGCGGTGGCCGGGCTCCACGGTCTGTTCAACCAGCAGGCTGACTGCCGTGAAAGGGTAGGCGCCGTTTATGCGCAGGCCTATTTCCTGCCGGTAGCGCCCGGTGCCGGTAAGTTTCGGTATGCTGAACGTCAGCGTGTCGCTGCGTTCCCATCCTTCCACCGGGGTGGGCTGGTATTTGTCGTACACCGTTCTGCCAGTACATGCCGACAATATGACCGCCGCCGACAATATTATGTATAAAGTATGTCTCATCTTCAGTTGTGCTGTTGGCCGCCGTCCTTGCTGTGACGGCACGGCCCTGTTGCGGTCCGTGCCGCATTATTGTTCGGTCTGCGGCTTGTCGGCGGGTCGTTTTTCTCCCTGCCGGCGTGGTTGTTTATCGGTCTGTGCGGCCGGCTTGTTACGGCCTTTTACCGCCTGTTTGTTGTTGTTGCGGCTTTTGTTCTTTTTCTTTTTCTTGCTTTTGTCAAATCGCGTAAGGCTTTCGTTTTCGAGCAGGTCGATGGGCTTTTCCGTTTGTTTTACAGTGCCGTCTTCCTGAAGTGACAGCGGTTTCTCGCCGTGTTTGTTCATCTCTATCACTTCGAGAGCCCTCTGTGCGGTTATTGTCTCGATGTTGGCGGGCATCTTCTTGTCGGTGGAGTAGGTCACCATGCCGGCCAGAATGTCGCTCTTGAACAGGTAATAGTCGCTGTCTTGCGTCTGCAGCACCACCTCTTTGCTTGGCAGCCGGCGGCTGGCTTCGATGTAGTTGTCTACCTCGTAGTTGAGACAGCACTTCAGCTTGGCGCACATGCCGGCCAGCTTCTGCGGGTTGAGCGAGATGTCCTGATAGCGTGCCGCGCCGGTGTTTACCGACACGAAGTTTTTCATCCATGTGGCGCAGCACAGCTCACGGCCGCATGGTCCGGTGCCGCCTATTCGTCCGGCTTCCTGTCTCGCGCCGATTTGTTTCATTTCGATGCGCACGTGGAAGGTCTCGGCAAGCACCTTGATGAGCTGGCGGAAGTCCACACGCTCGTCGGCGATGTAGTAGAATATGGCTTTGTTACCGTCGCCCTGATATTCCACGTCGCCGATTTTCATCTGCAGGCCCAGCTCCTTTGCTATCTGCCGGCTTTGTATCATGGTGCCGTGTTCGCGGCTTTTCGCCTCGTAGTATTTGTCCATGTCCACGGGCTTGGCTATGCGGTATATGCGCTTTATGTCGTCGGCCGACTTCAGGTTGGCCTTGCGTATCTGCAGCTCCACCAGTCTGCCGGTGAGCGTCACCACGCCGATGTCGTGACCGGGGTTGGCTTCCACGGCCACGATGTCACCTTTTTTCAGGTCGATGTTGTTCACGTTGTGGTAGTAGCCCTTGCGTGTGTTCTTGAACTGCACTTCGACAAGGTCTGTGCTTTGTGCGTTGCCGGGCACGTCTGCCAGCCAGTCGTAGGTGTTGAGCTGGCGGTCCTGCCTGCCACACCCCTTGATGCACAGGCCGCGTGCGCAGCCGTTGTATATCATGTATTTTCTGTTCTTGAAGTCCATTGTGCTTTATGTATATGTTGTAGGGGCTGCCTCACGGCCGTGCCCCGGCTATTTTCTTATCAGCGATACGATTATGTTGGCGGCCATGTCGAAGAACACTATCTTGGCGTTGGCGTTCTGCCCGATGTCGCGCATGGCGCGGTTCATCAGTTCTGACATTTCGATGACGTTGGCCTCGTTGATGTAAGGAGAGAAGTTGCGGGCAAAGTTTTCCTCTTCGCGTGTCATGTAGCAGAGTTGCGGGTTGTGGAAGTTGTACATGAAGTTCTCGCGTATCAGCCGCATGAAGTATTGCAGCATGCGGCGCTGTTTCTCGCGGCCCAGGGCGGCTGCCGTGTCGCTCCATGCCCTGAGGTCTTTTATCTTGCGCATGTATGCCAGACGCATCAGCGAGACGAACATGTCGAAGAACTGGTGCTTCTCGTTGTCAGTGTCGAGCGACTCGAGGGCTGCCAGCCAGCTGCCGCCGGCGGCGCGCGCTATGCGCTGTGCCGAGTCGTGGTCTATGCCGCGACGCTGTTCAAGAGCTTCGGCTGTCACGGCGCTGTCAAGTCGCTTGATGTTGATGCGCTGTGCGCGGCTTCTGATGGTTTCAAGCAGTTTGTCAGGCTCTTCGCTCACCATGATGAACACCGTGTCTTGCGGCGGCTCTTCCATCAGCTTCAGCATTTTGTTGGCACATTCGGCGTTCATTCGTTCCGGCAGCCATATCACGCAGACCTTGTAGCCGCCCTGACTTGACTTCAGGCTGAGCTTGCGCGTCAGCAGGTCGCTTTCTCCCACGCCGATTATGGCCTGCTGGTTGGCGGCATTCATCTCTGACAGCCATCGGTCAATGGTGAAGTAGGGGCTTTGCGAGAGCATGGCCCGCCATTCGGCTGCGAAGTCTTCGCTCGACATCTTGTGTTCCGAGCCGGTGCCCGTGGGACGTATTACAGGATAGGAGAAGTGCAGGTCGGGATGTGTCAGACCTGATGTCATGAGGCATCCGGGGCATGTTCCGCAAGAGTCGTCGTCGGTACGGTTGCCGCACAGCAGGTAAGAGGCCATTGCCACGGCCAACGCCATCTTGCCGCACCCCTGAGGCCCGCACAACAGCATGGCGTGGGGCACGCGCCCCTCGGCTACCATCTGCACGAGGCGCCGCTTTGCCTCGTCCTGACCTATCACGTCTCTGAACTTCATTTGCCTAATTGTCGGTTATCGCTGCAAATTTAATAAAAATATGTCGCATAAATGACAAAGGCCGGTAATTTTTCAGTCTTTTGCGCCTCTTTGCCGTTGCTCCCGGCCGTCAGGGGTATTGCCGGCAGGTGTGCGATACATGGCTTTTAAGGCCGCAAAAGGTAACCTTTGGCTGTGCCAAAGACCGTCTTTTACAAGCTAAAAGGTAACCTTTCAGAATGTAAGCGAACAGCCCTTGACATGTTGCGGTTGCCCTGCGGCAGGCCGGTTAAAATAAAAACCGTAAACAAAACATCATGGTTTTGCTTACGGTTTTTAACGGCATGCCGGACGGCGGTCATTCTGCCGCAACATGTCCGGCAGTCTTATTTTCGGCGTGTATCGTGCCTACGACGTACTCCGAGCAGGTGCCTATCCTGAATTTGCCGCCCCATATACCCATGCCCGAGCTGACGTAATACCGCGTTTTGCCGCGGCGCCACGGACCGTAGGCATCTTCATATATGGCGTCGGTTATCCATGATATGGGCCACAGCTGGCCGTGGTGGGTGTGGCCGCTCAGCTGGAAGTCCACCCCGGCGTGTTCGGCCTGTTCAAGATGGTAAGGCTGGTGGTCGAGCAGGATGATGTATTTCGATTTGTCAACTCCGCGCATCAGCGCCCCGATGCTCTTGCGGTGAGGATTGGCGCGGTCGTCGCGTCCTACGATGGTTATGTCGCCGGCCACGGCCACGCTGTCGCGCAGCAGCGTGATGCCGGCCTCCCGGTAGAAGCGCATCGAGGCGTCGATGCCCGCATAATACTCATGGTTGCCGGGGCAGGCGTACACGGGCGCCTTGATTCGTCTCATCTCTTCGGCCATGCCCTCTTCTTCTATCGGGCGCAGGCTGCCGTCTACGATGTCGCCGGCTATCAGTACAAGGTCAGGCTGCTCGCCGTTGATGATGTCAACCCAGCGGGCCAGTTCGGTCCGGCGGTTGTGGTAGCCCAAGTGCAGGTCGCTCATCATCACCACCTTGATGTCTCTTGTCACAGTCTTTGCCGCAGGCATGTCTGCCGTATGTCTCCGTTTGTGCATGTAGTTGGCGTAGCCGCCGGCAAAGATTACCGCCGTCACCACAGCCACGGCCAGTGCCGCATAGCCGTTGGAATAAAGCCACGACCGCGGTATGATGTGTGCCAGACGGGCCACGTCGAGCAGCAGAAACATCATGACGAGGTAAAGCAGGACGAACACCGTAGACGTGCCCACTTCGTAACATGCCTGGGCAAGTCTGAGGGGGATGCGTTCGGTGACGTGTGAGAAATTAAGAAACGTTGCGGAGAACAACAGTATGCACACCGCCAGTACGGTACATTTGACCGTATTGGCAAACGGCAATATGCACCATACGTGCCACAGCACGTACGTGAGACCTGCCAATGGCAGTATGAGGAATATTATCATCCACATGATGTAATTTGATTTTAGGTTGAAGGCCTTGCGGCACGTAATGTTGAAAGTTTGTTTTGCGCATGCATGTCTGCCGTTGACGGTGACAAGCGGAAAGGCGTGAATGTGTGTGCAAAAATAAGGCAAAACCCGCGAAAATCCGCAGCTGCCCGTACAAAACATGTAAAATGGTTTGCCTTTTCCGTAAATCATGCACTCTCTCTCTCTGCGTTTACGGAATAAAAAAGGCGGCCGGTTGGTTTTTTACCGGCCGCGCGTTGTCGTCAAAACAGATAGGTCAGACAGTTTTGATAGTAAGGTATTTCTTTGCTGTCGTATCAGGCGTAAGCTATGTCTTATATCCGGCACTAACACAATCCCACCGACTTCAGTATTTTGTCCGTGGCTCCGGCTTTGCCTTTCACATATCCGGCGGCCTTCTCGCCGTCGGCTTTCAGTGCCGCGTCGTCGGATGTGTATGTAGTCATTACTGCGTTGAACTGGCTTCCCGAGTCAATCTGTACACCTCCTCCGCACGCTTTCAGGTCTTGCGCTTCCTGGAAGCGTGCGTTGTTCGGCCCGAATATTACAGGCATTCCCCATACCGCAGCCTCGAGAACATTGTGTATTCCTACGCCGAAACCACCGCCGACGTATGCCACATCGCCGTATCCGTAGATGCTCGACAACAGTCCGAAGCAGTCTATTATCAGACATTCGGCCTGTTTTGCTTCCTCTTCCGTGGTCTTTGTGTATCTGACGCTTCTGCGTCCCAGCTTGGCTTCTATCTGCCTGAGGTGGTCTTCGCCTATCACATGGGGCGCAATGATGATTTTCCAGTCCTTGCGGCCGTTTAAGTAAGGTATGAAGATGTCTTCGTCGGGAGGCCAGCTGCTGCCTGCCACAAATACTTTGTGTCCGTCTTTGAAGGCGTCGACTACCGGCAGTCTTTTTGCCAGATTCTTGATTTGCAGCACCCGGTCGAAGCGCGTGTCACCGGTTATCTCGACATCGGTCACGCCGAGTGTGGCCAGCAGACGCCTGCTGGCTTCGTTTTGTACGAAGAAGCGTGTGAAGCATTTCAGCACCCGGCTGTATGTACGTCCGTACCAGCGGAAGAACACCTGGCCCTCGCGGAAAATACTGCTTACGCTGTACACCGGTACGCCTGAGCGTTGCAACAGGTGCAGATAGTTCCACCAGAATTCGTATTTGATGAAAAATGCCATCTCGGGTCTTACCAGGCTGAGAAACTTGCGTGCCGCGTGGAGGTTGTCAAGAGGCAGATAGCATACGATGTCGGCTCCGTCGTAATTCTTGCGCACCTCGTAACCTGACGGCGAGAAGAATGTCAGCAGGATTTTCAGTTCGGGGTGTTCGGCACGCAGGCGCTCCATTATGGGGCGCCCTTGCTCAAACTCTCCGAGTGATGCGGCATGAAACCAGACGTAGCGGGCCTTAGGGTCAACCTTGTCGCGCAGCACGTCAAACGCCTCCTTTCCTCCTTTCCACATCTTCCGTGCCTTGTCGTCGAAGAGTGATGCCACGGCTACTCCGAGTGTGTAAATGCCTATTGCGAGTCCGTACATGTTTTTTACGGTTGTGGGGTTTGGGGTTTTATGGTTATTAGGTTGTGAGGTTTTATGGTTATTAGGTTGTGAGGCTTTATGGTTGTCTTAACCTTATGACCTGTAAACCGTAAAACCATAAGACCTTCATATAACGTCATCCAAGCACGTCGATGGCACGGTGCAGGCGGCGCAACGTTTCTTCCTTGCCGATGAAAGCGGAAATGTCGAACATGCCCGGACCCTTGCCTATGCCTACAAGAGCCAGACGGAAAGCGTTCATCACGTCGCCCAGCTTGTAGCCTTTTGCTTCGACCCAAGCCATTACAGCATGTTCCTGACTCTCTATCGAGAAGTCGTCAAGTCCCTCAAGTATCTCTGCCAGTTGGGTCATGACCTGCGGAGAGTCTTCTTTCCAGCGTTTGCGAACGGTTTTTTCGTCATACTCTGTGGGGGGAATGAAGAAGAAAGAACACAACGGCCACAGTTCTTTCACGAAGTCTACACGGTCTTTCATCATGGCCACCACCTGCCTTATTCTCTCCATCGGCTCGTCAATGCCGTTGCCGGCAACGATCGGTGCGAACAGGCGGGCTATCTCGTCATCGTTCTTTTTCAGAATATATTCGTGATTAAACCAGATTGCTTTTTTGTAATCGAATCGCGCTCCGGCCTTGCTGCACTTGCCGAGGTCAAACTGGCTGACAAGTTCGTCGAGAGTGAACAGCTCTTGTTCTGTGCCGGGATTCCAGCCCAACAGGGCAAGGAAGTTGACCACCGCTTCGGGGAAATATCCTTGCTCGCGGAATCCTGCGCTTACTTCGCCGGTCTTGGGGTCGTGCCATTCGAGGGGGAAAACCGGGAAACCGAGTCTGTCGCCGTCGCGCTTGCTCAGCTTGCCTTTGCCGTCGGGCTTCAGCAGCAGCGGCAGATGGGCAAACCGCGGCATGGTGTCTTCCCAGCCGAAAGCCCTGTACAGCAGTACGTGCAGCGGGGCACTGGGCAGCCACTCTTCGCCGCGTATCACGTGGGTGATTTCCATCAGGTGGTCGTCAACTATGTTTGCAAGGTGATACGTGGGCAGTTCGTCGGCGCTTTTATAAAGTACTTTGTCGTCGAGAATGTCGCTCTTGATTACCACATCGCCGCGTATGATGTCATCCACGTGGATTTCCTCGCCTGGCTCCACTTTGAATCTGACAACATACTGCACGCCTTCGGCCACGAGCTTGTCAACCTCTCCGGCCGGCATTGTCAGCGAATTGCGCATGCCGAGACGTGTGTGTGCGTCGTATTGGAAGTTTTTCACCTCCGCACGTTTTGCCTCAAGCTCTTCGGGAGTGTCGAATGCTATGTAGGCACGGCCGGCGTCAAGCAGGCGTGACACATATTCTTTGTATATCGAGCGGCGTTCACTCTGTCTGTACGGACCGTATTTTCCGCCGAAGCTTACTCCTTCGTCAAACTTTATCCCGAGCCAGCGGAACGATTCAATGATATACTCTTCGGCTCCGGGAACAAACCGACTGGAGTCGGTGTCTTCAATTCTGAACACCATTTCGCCACCATGCTGGCGGGCGAAGAGATAGTTATACAGGGCGGTACGCACACCGCCGATGTGCAGCGCGCCGGTAGGACTGGGCGCAAAGCGCACTCTCACTTTTCTTTCTGCCATTGGTTTGAATGAAAATAAGACAAACTCAGACAACGCCCCACACGCCCCTTTGACGTGGGCCTGGGCAGGACATGCATCTGATTTTTTGTGCAAAAATATAATTTTTTTTGTAAAGTAGAATGTTTTTTTAGTATTTTCGCAGGCAAATGTCAATTAAAACAAGACCGCACGACAATGACAAAGTTCGATAAGACAAGCTCTAAGCACGTGAGCCGTTGGCTGATGTGCATCATGCTGGTGGCAGCCACTGTTGCCGTTATTGTTTTCTTTCTGCCGCGCAACAGCGGTCCGCAGTACCGTTACGACATAGGCAAACCGTGGATGTACAGTTCGCTTATAGCCAAATTTGATTTCCCCATATATAAGACCGAAGCCACCATAAAGGCCGAGCAGGACAGCATGGCCGAGGCTTTCGAGCCGTATTACAACTATGACGCCGGCGTGGAGACGGAACAGCTGAAGCGGTTTACGGAGCGCTACAAGACAGGCATGCCCGATCTTCCGCCGGGATTTGCCTCGCTTGTCGCCGACCGCCTGCACCGCCTGTATCAGGCCGGCGTGATGGACGCGGCGGCTTATTCCGAGCTGATGCGCGACTCCACGGCCATGATACGTGTGGTGAACGGCAAGAAGGCCACGAGCATGGAAGCCGTCTGCATGTACTCTACGATGACTGCTTACGAGCAGCTGTTTTCCGACCCCAAGATTGCCGAAGTGAGACAGGCTTTGCAGCGGTGCAACCTCAACGAATACATACAGCCTAACCTCAAATATGACGAGGAGCGCAGCGAGACCGAGCTTGGCGACATGTTCAGCGGCATCCCGCTGGCCAGCGGAATGGTGTTGAGCGGACAGAAGATAATAGACCGCGGCGAGATAGTCGACGATTACACTTACCGGGTGTTGAGTTCCTTTGAGCGTGAAGCCCAACGGCGCAGCGCGGGCACAAGCGCCATACCGTCGACGGTTGCCGGGCAGACGCTTTTCGTGTCGGTGCTTGTCATTCTTTTTACTTTCTATCTGCTGCTTTTCCGTAAAGATTATTTCGACAAGCCGCGCAGCATAGCCATGCTTTATTCCATGATCACGTTGTTCCCCCTGCTCGTGTCGCTTATGGTGGGGCACAATGTGCTGAGTGTCTACATGCTGCCTTTTGCCATGACGCCGATATTTATCCGCGTGTTCCTTGATTCGCGCACGGCTTTCAACGCACACGTCACGATGGTGCTGATATGCGCCGCAGCCGTGAAATACCAGTACGAGTTCATCATCGTGCAGATTGTGGCCGGTCTTATAGCCGTGTATTCCCTGCGTGAGCTGTCACAGCGTGCGGAGATATTCCGCACGGCCTTGTTCGTCACGATAGGTTGTTGCGTGGTGTACTTTTCGCTGCAGCTCATGCAGGACAGCAACATGGCCGCCATCGATCACAGTATGTATAAACATTTTGTGGTCAGCGGTGTGCTGCTGCTCTTCGCTTATCCCATGATGCTTGTCGTGGAAAAGACCTTCGGTTTCATATCAAACGTCACGCTGATAGAACTCTCGAACACCAACAAACGCCTGCTGCGCACCCTCAGCGAGGAAGCTCCCGGCACGTTCCAACATTCGGTCATGGTGGGCAATCTTGCCGCCGAGATAGCCAACAAGATAGGGGCCAAGGCACAGCTTGTGCGTACGGGTGCCATGTATCACGACATCGGCAAGATGAAAAATGCGGCATGCTTCACCGAAAACCAGATGGGCGGAGCCAATCCTCTTGACACCATGTCGCGCATAGACGCGGCCCAGGTGATAATAAGCCACGTGACCGAAGGACTGAAAACCGCCGAGAAGTACAGTCTGCCGGGAGTCATAAAAGACTTCATACGTACACATCACGGCACGGGCAAGACCAAATATTTTTACATCTCATACAGGAACGAGCATCCTGACGACCCCGTTGACGATTCACTGTTCACCTATCCCGGTCCTGACCCTTTCACGCGCGAACAGGCAATACTCATGATGGCCGACACTGTTGAGGCCGCGGCACGCTCGCTTCCTGAATATACGGAGGAAAGCATATCCAACCTTGTCAACCGTCTGATTGACCAGCAGGTGGCCGACGGCTTTTTCAAGACATGTCCCATAACATTTCACGACATTGCCGTGGCCAAGCAGGTGCTTACCGACAGGCTGAAAGCCATCTATCACACACGCACCAGCTATCCGGAGCTGAACAGACAACAGGCGAAGAGCAGCAATGAGAACAATGCTGCCGGAACTGCCGGAGAGAATAAACTGAAAGTGTGACGGAGTTTCGTCCAAAAACGAGTTCTGTAAAAAATCAGAACAGTTTCTCACCAATCAAAGAATTTATGGTTGGCATAAAATCGCCGGCATAGCGTTAGATAAAATGACAAACATGGACATACAACGTATAATCTGCCTGATTAAAGAAACACGTGAAATAATCGGAAATAGAGAAATGGCAGCCCGTGTAAGAGAAAAGGGAGTTGCCGATTATGTCACGCAAGTGGACATCGCTGTACAGGATTTTCTGAAAAAAGAATTATATGCACTTGCGCCGGACATACAGTTTCTCGGAGAAGAAACCGGACTTCAGCAGATGGATACAGACAGCTGCTGGATTCTTGACCCTGTTGACGGAACGACCAATCTCATGCATGACTATCAGCATAGCGTGGTATCATTGGCTCTTTGCAGCAGAAAAAAGATAGTTCCGGGTATCGTATACGACCCGTTTCATGATGAACTTTTTTCAGCCGTCAAAGGTGAGGGCAGTTTCTTAAACGGCAAGCCCGTACACGTATCCTCTGCCGGGAAACTTTCGGAAACCATAATTGGTATTGGCACAGCGAAAAGAGAACTTGCCAAAGAAAACTTTGTCAGGTTTCTCAAAGTTTATGAAAAATCACAAGATATCCGTAGACTCGGCTCTGCCGCCTTGGAGCTGGCATATACGGCATGTGGCAGACAAGGCGGATATTTCGAAGGATATTTGAATCCGTGGGATTATGCGGCAGGAATGCTTCTGGTACAAGAGGCCGGCGGGAAGGTGTCCGATTGGTATGGCAGAGATCTTGACCCTGCTCAAGGAAGCCACGTTGCCGGAACAAACGGATCGGTCCACGAAGAATTGCTGAACTTATTGTCCTGAGCAAAGAGTTGACTTCCTGTTTTATTGATTGCCGGCATTAAGAAGCTGTTTTGATTTTTTACAAAACGAGTTCTGCAAAAAATCAAAACAGTTTCTGAGATTATTGTTTATTGTCAGTTTTATATCCGTGTCCGCCGGTTATTATATTTGTGACGGCAGGGAAAAAGCGTTCGCAGCATCTGTAAAGGCCAAGGCCCAAGAGGACAAGAGCCGTGGCGATGACAAACATTCCTGCAATCATCGCCGCGTCAGACACAGGTACGAACTTTGCCCACAGCTTTGTGAACAGCATTACAGGCATGCAATGGTATGCGTAGATGAAAAATGCGCCCGACGCAAGCAGTCCGGCGGTGTGTGCCTTGCCGTTTTCCGGCAGCCGGGACGTAACTCTTATCACCGTCACGACGCCGACGACAACCGAAACTTCATGCACGGTGACAGCCCAATCACAGTCTGTCACGACGAGATACATGCGCAACGCCACAAGAACAAGATAAGCGGCGACGGCAGCTTTCAGCGGAATACGCCTGAATTCAGTAACGAAGTTCTTCCCGAAAACGCTGTAATAAGCCCCGAAGCTGAAAAACATCAGCCCGTCGGCAGCCCACGGCCCCGTGCCGCCTTCTGCCAGTCCGGTAATCCATAATATGCAGACAACGGCGGGAAAGAGCAGCCCCAGACGTTTTACAAGGAAATAAATCAGCGGCGACAGCACCACCATGACCATCAGGTTGCGTATAAACCAGAACGGATAACACACCGGCATGTCCATGCCCTCGAACGTCCAGAAGCATTTCAGCCAGTCGGCCGGTCCGTAATCGGCAAACATCTTTTTGCCACCCGAAGTCATTCCGGGTAAAAGCATCTGTGTCAGCACTCTGAGTAAGATGACGACGACATTCCAGAAAACATACGGGATGAAAAGCGACGTAAAGCGTCCGGCCAGCTTGTCTTTATACGTTTGCAGCGAAAACTCTTTCCTGTAAAAGAACAGAAAGCCCGAGATGAAAAAGAACGTGGGGACTGCAACGTGGGCAAAGCCGTCGGCAAAAAGAGTCTTTACGAAAGTATAAACAGGGTGATTACCGACGTCTACGAGCGTAACGCCGTTTACAATCACTCTGTCGAATGTGCTGTGGATAAGCACCACGGCCGCCGTTAGCGGGAATCTTAAAAAGGTAATGGTCTGTGACAGCAAAGAGTCGTCATTGCCGTAATCACGCCGTCTTAAATCATTCATTTCTTCGATATGCAGTAACAATGTCTCGTTGAGGCCGCCGGCCTCAACGGGTAGGAGACACATTCTATGGATTTTTATTACCGCAAAGTTAATAAAATCTATGGAAAAAATACGAAACTCAGCAGATTAACGCAATAGAATTTGTGATTTAAGTAATTAGAAGAGAATTAAGGAAGCAGGGAAGATAACATCCGGCCAATAGCTCAGGAAGAAAGCACTGGAATGGAAAAATAATCTTGCTACAACAAGACAGAGCAAAGAATTGAAAAATATATAATGTGTTTAAATTCAATCTCATCGCAAAGAATGTCATTAAAAAATATGGGATTATTGCAGAAAATCCCTACTTTTGTAATCGGATTGAGGAAATCTTTCCGATACATACGATAAAAAGAAGAAGCGTTATGCTTATCTTGTGATTTGGAAACGTAGGAAACTTTCAA
>CALNFG010000045.1 GCA_939792625.1 uncultured Prevotella sp. | reverse complement strand
TTGTATGCTCGTCTGCTTGTCAACTTGTATGCTTATATAACTTGTCAACTTGTCTGCTAAAAAAATCTTTTCTGTTTTTTCCATTTAAGAAATAAATTTTATCTTTGCACGTGAATGCGTAAGGTTTTACGGTTAACGGTCATTTGGTTTTATGGTTGCAGATAACCATATAACCCCGTCAGCCGTATGACCGTGTAACCTCACAAACAACAATGAGTAGAAAGAAGAAACCATTACCCATACTGGAGAATGTCACAATGACCGACTATGCTGCGGAGGGCAAGTCGATAGCCCGGGTAGACAACATGGTGGTGTTCGTACCATACGCCGTGCCCGGTGACGTGGTTGACCTGCAGGTGCGGCGCAAGAAGCACAGCTACTGCGAGGCAGAGATAATAAGGATGGTGAAGCCGTCAGATAAGCGCATCGAGCCGCCGTGCGCGCATTTCGGTGTGTGTGGAGGCTGCAAGTGGCAGAATGTGCCCTACACAGAACAGCTTGCCATGAAACAGAGGCAGGTATACGACCAGCTTACGCGCATAGGCAAGGTGGAGCTGCCGGAGATAAGGCCCATCATTGGCTCGGAGAAGATTTACGGATACCGTAACAAACTGGAGTTCGGCTGCTCTAACAAGCGCTGGCTCACCAAAGAGGAGATAGCCTCGGGCATGGTGTATGACAGGATGGAGGCCGTGGGTTTCCACATCACGGGTGCTTTTGACAAAATTCTGCCGGTGGAGCGGTGTCTGCTTATGGACGATCTGCACAATCGCATACGCAATGCCATTCGTGACTATGCCTGCGAAGCGGGAATCACATTTTTTGATCTGAGGGCCAAGCACGGGCTGCTGCGTGATATCGTGATACGCAACTCTGACACAGGCGAGTGGATGCTGCTTGTGCAGTTTCATTACGACGTGCCCGGCGACGACGAGCGTGCCATGGCACTGCTCGCACATGTAGCGGACATGTTTCCGGAGATTACCGCGCTGATGTATGTTGACAACCAGAAGGCCAACGACACATACAATGACCTCGAAGTGAAGGTATACAAAGGCAACGACCATATATTCGAGACTATGGACGGATTAAGATTCAAGGTCGGTGTGAAGAGCTTTTATCAGACCAACACTGAGCAGGCCTTCAGACTGTACTCCGTGGTGCGCGACTTTGCCGGGCTGACCGGAGGCGAACTGGTTTACGATCTGTACACAGGCACGGGCACGATAGCCAATTTCGTGTCGCGGTACTCACGCCGTGTGGTGGGCATCGAATATGTGCCCGAAGCCATAGAAGACGCCAAAGTGAACTCTGCAATCAACGGTATAGACAACACTGTGTTTTATGCCGGTGACATGAAAGACATTCTTACAGATGATTTCATCGGAGCCAACGGTCGTCCAGATGTGATAATCACCGACCCTCCACGCGCCGGCATGCACGCGGATGTGGTGCAGACGATAATACGTACCGGGGCGCCACGCATTGTGTACGTAAGTTGTAATCCGGCAACGCAGGCTCGTGATCTGGCCTTGCTCGACCATTATTATAAGGTGATTGCTGTACAGCCGGTAGACATGTTCCCACACACGCCTCACGTTGAGAATGTAGTATTGCTGGAGTTGAGAAAGTAAATAAAAAGACATACATACATAGAGATATGATAAAACGATTGATGACATGCAGACGGGCCTTGCTCGTACTGGCAGGGGTACTGGCCTTCATGCCGATGAAAGCCGGCGAAGGAAAAGAAGTGTTCGGTAAGCCGAAGTTCAGCGGCTATGCCATAGGCCAGTATCAATACAGCAGTCAGGAAGGTGCCGAAAGCAACACTTTCAGTCTGCGCATGGTGCGCCTGTCGCTCGACGGACGCATATTGGGTGACTTTGCCTATAAACTGCAAGGCCAGATTAACGGTAACACTTCAACGCTTGGCGACAGCCCGCGTCTGGTTGACGCATACATAGAGTGGCAGAAATTGCCTTTTCTCAAGATAAAAGCCGGACAGTTTAAGCGCCCCTTCACGTTCGAGAATCCTATGAATCCCATAGACCAGGGCTTTATGGGTTATTCGCAGAATGTCATGAAACTGTCGGGATTCAACGACCGCGTGGGCGAACACTCCTCAAACGGCCGCGACATAGGCATACAGATACAGGGTGATTTCCTGAAAACTGCTTCGGGCAGCCCGCTTATGCACTATCAGGTTGGTGTGTTCAACGGACAGGGAATCAACACCAAAGACGTAGACAACCGCAAGGACGTGATAGGAGGTCTGTGGGTGATGCCCGTCAGTGGGCTGAGGATAGGTGCTTTCGGTTGGACCGGCTCTTATGCACGTAAGGGAGCCGACGGTGTGAAGAGTCTGGACAAAAACCGTTATGCCATAAGCGGAGAGTACGTTGTCAACGACTGGACATTCCGTTCGGAGTACATCCACTCTACGGGTTTTGGCTTCAGTACGGTGTACAATCGGGACGGTGACACAGCGAAAGACGATGTTAATCGTGCTGCAGGCGACAAGGCCGACGGTTTCTACGCATTGGCCATAGCGCCGGTGATAAAGAAAAAACTTCACGTAAAGGCACGCTACGATGTGTATCGTCCGCAGGCAGACTGGAACACCAGCAAGACTTACTATGAGATAGGCGTTGATTACATGTTCGTGAAAAACTTGCAGGTAAATCTTGAATACGCCTTTGTCAACGACCGCTCGCTGGCACATCATAATTACAGCATGATAGACACACAGTTCTCTTTCAGATTCTGAGGGATGCGTGCCGATATCAGCACTGAGAGTATATTGACTGATTTAAAAACAAGATAACTATGAACATTCCGTCCGTATTCTGGCTTGTGCCCTTTGCCTCGGTGTGCGCCTTGGCAATGGCATGGTATTTCTTCAAGTATATGATGAAAGAAGACGAAGGTACCGACCGCATGAAGGAGATTGCCGGCTACATTCGTATTGGAGCCATGGCCTATCTCCGCCAGCAGTATAAGGTAGTGGGTATCATCTTTGTGATACTCTGTCTTGTCTTCGCCTTCATGTCATACGTTCTGCATGTGCAGAATCCGTGGGTGCCTTTCGCCTTTCTTACCGGCGGAGTGTTTTCAGGCCTGTGTGGTTTCTTCGGTATGAAGACTGCCACTTATGCCTCTGCACGCACGGCCAACGCCGTAAGCAAGAGTCTTAACCGCGGCCTACGCATAGCCTTCAGGAGCGGTGCCGTAATGGGCCTTGTAGTCGTGGGGCTAGGTTTGCTTGACATTGCGATATGGTTTGTGTTGCTCAGCGCATTCTACGAAGGTGAGAACATGGCTCTTGTCACCATAACCACAACCATGCTGACGTTTGGTATGGGAGCTTCGACACAGGCTCTGTTCGCCCGTGTTGGCGGAGGTATATATACTAAAGCAGCAGACGTTGGAGCCGACCTCGTGGGTAAGGTTGAGGCCGACATTCCGGAGGATGATCCGCGCAACCCGGCCACGATAGCCGATAACGTCGGTGACAACGTAGGTGATGTGGCCGGCATGGGTGCTGACTTGTATGAAAGTTATTGCGGCAGCATTCTCAGCACGGCGGCTCTCGGTGCAACGGCCTTTGCCATGAACGGCGAAATGCAGCTCAAAGCCGTCATCGCTCCGATGCTCATTGCCGCCGTAGGCATATTCCTTTCTCTGGCCGGCATCTTCATGGTGCGTACAAAAGAGAGTGCTACAATGAAGGATCTTCTCCACTCGCTCAGTCTCGGCACCAACGTGTCGGCATGCCTGATAGCGGTCGCCACATTTATAATTCTTTATCTGCTTGACATCGAGAACTGGGTGGGTGTATCGTTCTCTGTTATAAGCGGTCTTGCCGCCGGTGTGATAATAGGCAGTGCCACGGAATATTACACCAGTCAGAGTTACCGCCCGACAAAAAGTATTGCGAAGGCATCGGAGACGGGGTCGGCCACGGTTATAATCAAGGGCATAGGCACAGGCATGATTTCAACGATGGTGCCGGTCGTAACGATATCAGTAGCAATCATGGCAAGTTATCTTTGTGCCAACGGTTTTGACATGTCCATGAGTTCGGCGAGCATCTCGAAGGGACTTTACGGCATAGGCATAGCCGCCGTAGGTATGCTTTCCACTCTCGGTATCACGCTGGCAACCGACGCTTACGGTCCAATAGCCGACAATGCCGGAGGTAACGCTGAGATGAGCGGTCTTGACCCGGAGGTGCGCAAACGTACTGATGCTCTCGACGCTTTGGGTAATACCACTGCGGCAACGGGCAAAGGTTTTGCCATAGGTAGTGCTGCTCTTACGGCTCTGGCTCTTCTGGCTTCTTACATAGAAGAGATAAAGATAAACATGGTGAGAGCTGCGAAAGAAGGAGCAACGTTTGTGGATAATGTTGGCAATGTTTTCAATCCGGAGAATGCCGGATTGCTCGACATGGTTGATTTCTTCCAAGTTAATCTCATGAATCCAAATGTCATCGTTGGTGTATTTGTAGGTGCCATGGCTGCATTCATGTTCAGTGGTATTACGATGGGTGCCGTGGGGCGTGCCGCAGGCTCTATGGTGGAAGAAGTACGCCGTCAGTTCAGTGAGATAAAAGGCATACTTCAAGGCAAAGCCACCCCTGATTATGACCGCTGTATAAAGATATCCACACGTTCGGCTCTTCGCGAGATGGTGCTTCCCTCTTTGCTGGCCATCGCCATTCCCGTCATTGTCGGCATGATTCTTGGCGTGGCCGGCGTACTCGGGCTTCTTGTCGGCGGCATGTCCACGGGATTCACTCTTGCCGTCTTTATGGCAAATTCCGGAGGAGCATGGGATAACGCAAAGAAAATGATTGAGGAAGGACATTTCGGCGGTAAAGGCTCACCATGCCATAAGGCATCTGTCGTGGGAGACACCGTGGGCGACCCGTTTAAGGATACTTCCGGACCATCGCTCAACATCCTGATAAAGCTCATGTCGATGGTGAGCATCGTGATGGCCGGACTTACAGTGGCAATGATTTGATGACAGACATAAAAACGTGTGACTTATGCTGGCATATACTTATATCGAACGTGGAACGTTCAGACTGATAGAGAAACCCAAACCCGTGTTACTCTCGCCGAAAGACGCCATTGTGTGTGTAACGCTCGGCAGCATCTGCACAAGTGATATCCATATAAAGCATGGCAGTGTGCCTCGTGCCGTGCCGGGAATAACGGTAGGCCATGAGATGGTAGGTGTCGTAGAACAGGTAGGAGAGGCCGTCAAGACCGTAAAGCCGGGTGACAGAGTGGCTGTCAACGTTGAGACCTTCTGTGGCGAATGTTTCTTCTGCAGACACGGGTATGTAAATAACTGTACCGACCCTGACGGCGGCTGGGCTTTGGGTTGCCGTATTGACGGTGGACAGACTGAGTATGTAAGAGTTCTTCATGCCGACCAGGGGCTGACAGTCATTCCCGACAACGTCAGCGATGACAAGGCTCTCTTTGTTGGCGATGTGCTTGCCACGGGGTATTGGGCGGCACGTATCTCAGAGATATCCGAAGGTGATACTGTTCTGATAATAGGTGCAGGTCCTACCGGTATTTGCACAATGCTATGTGCCATGCTCAGAAAACCCGGCCGCATTATAGTATGCGAACAGTCGGCCGAGCGCCGTAAGTTTGTACATGAACATTATCCGGACATTCTGCTCACCACTCCGGAAGAGTGTGAGTCGGTGGTTATGGCAAACAGCAGACACGGCGGTGCAGACGCAGTGCTTGAAGTTGCAGGCACCGACAGCTCTTTCAGGCTTGCCTGGCAGTGTGCCCGTCCCAATGCAGTGGTGGTGATAGTGGCTCTGTATGACAGGCCTCAGGTATTGCCTTTGCCGGATATGTATGGTAAGAATCTTACGTTCAAGACCGGCGGTGTGGACGGATGCGACTGCGGAGAAATACTCCGATTGATAGCGGATGGCAAAATAGACACTTCTCCGCTTATAACTCATCGTTTTCCTTTGAGCCGTATAGATGAGGCCTACAATGTATTTGAAAATAAGCTTGACGGTGTGATGAAAATAGCCATATACAACAAACAGGCGGGATTTTGACCCGCCTGTTTTGCTGTATACGCCGTTATGTCAGTTTACATTTTCTTAATGCAGGCTGTTGTTCTCAATGTCCCTATACCCGTTGAGAAACGTCTTTGCATCCATTCTCTTTTTGCCGCTCAGCTGTATTTCGTCAAGCTGCAGCCAGCAGTTATTGGTCGCCACCAGAAAGTTGCCGTTATATTTCATAATCGTTCCCGGTTCCCTTCCGTTACACGGAATAAGTGTCTCGGTAGTCTTGAACACTTTAAGCACCGTGTTATTGCCGTTTGTAGCAGTCATTTCAGTCCATGCACCGGGATAAGGCGACAGTCCGCGTACAAAGTTGCGTACGTTTTTTGATGTATCTTTCCAGTTTATCCTGCACGTATCCTTGAATATTTTCGGAGCGTTATGCAGTTCTCCGTCTGTCGGTACCAGCCTTTCCTGCGGCAGTGAGTCCGTGTGCCCGTTGCCCTCAATTATCTTGTCTATGGTTTTCAGGGCTATGTCTGCTCCGAGATGCATCAGGCCGTTGTACACGTCTTCTGCATTGTATTCGTCCTTTATCTCAAACTGTTCCTGCATGATTATGCGTCCGGTGTCGATGTTGTGGTCGAGGAAGAATGTTGTCACGCCGGTCAGTTTCTCTCCGTTGATGACGGCCCAGTTGATAGGAGCTGCTCCCCTATACTGCGGCAGCAGGGCCGCATGCACGTTGAATGTGCCGAAGCGGGGCATGGCCCACACTGTTTCGGGCAACATTCTGAACGCCACGACCACTTGAAGGTCTGCCTGATATCTGCTAAGTTCTTCGACAAACAGTGGGTCTTTCATTTTTTCAGGCTGCAGTACGGGCAGACCTTTGCTCACGGCGTATTGTTTTACAGCCGGCGGCTGCAGGGTGTCCTGATGGCGGCCTACGGGCTTGTCTGGTTGTGTCACTACGGCCACGACGTTATATCCGCCGTCTACCAGGGCACGCAGAGTCTCTACGGCAAACTCCGGTGTGCCCATGAATATTATCCTTAAATCTTTTTTTGTCATATTACTTTTCAGGTTACACGATGTTCATTCCACTGTCACTGATTTTGCCAGATTCCTCGGTTGGTCAACGTTCAGTCCTTTTTCTACAGCCACATGATATGCTATGAGCTGTAACGGAATGACTGACAGCAGCGGGGCAAGTGGAGCAAGTGTAGGCGGCACTTCGATGGTTGCTTCGGCGATGTTTTTCACATCTTCGTCTCCTTCTGTTACAACGGCTATGATGCGGCCGTTGCGTGCTTTTACCTCTTCTATGTTACTTAATATCTTCTTGTATAGCTGGTGGTGGGTGGCCACGAACAATACGGGCATGTCTTCGTCTATCAGTGCTATCGGGCCGTGTTTCATCTCGGCAGCCGGATAACCTTCTGCGTGTATGTAGCTGATTTCTTTCAGTTTCAGTGCGCCCTCGAGTGCCACGGGATAATTCAGGCCTCGTCCCATGTAGAGTGCGTTTTCTGCATAAGTCAGCATGCGTGCGATTTCCTTTATCGTGCAGTCTTTGTCAAGTACGGTTTTCATCTTTTCAGGAATGTCGGCAAGTTCCTCAATGGTCTTTTCATATTCTTCCTGTGAAATTGTACCGCGTTCGTGACCTAATGCAAGTGCAAAGAGTGTCAGCACTGTTACCTGGCCCGTAAAGGCTTTAGTCGATGCCACGCCTATCTCCGGACCTACGTGGATATATATTCCCGTATCTGAAGCCCTTGCTATGCTTGAGCCTACGGCGTTGACAATGCCAAAGCACAGAGCGTTGTTGTCTTTGGCCAGTTTGAATGCGGCCAGTGTGTCGGCTGTCTCTCCGCTCTGCGATATGGCTATTACGACATCTCCCTGCTGTATAACCGGATTGCGGTAACGGAACTCTGAGGCGTATTCTACTTCTACGGGTATGTGTGCCCATTGCTCGATAAGTTGTTTGCCGATGAGACCGGCGTGCCACGACGTGCCGCATGCCACGATGATGAATCTTCCGGCATTGACCAGCTCTTCGCGGTGCAGGTTGATGGTACTCAGCACGATGCTCTTCTTGTTGCGCAACAAGCGTCCTCTCATGCAGTCGGCAATGCAACGCGGCTGGTCATATATTTCTTTCAGCATGAAGTGATCGAAGCCACCCTTTTCGAGTGATTCCAGATTGATGTCAACCTCTTTTATGTCGTGGTTTATCTCCTTGTTGTCAAGGTTTCGTATCTCGATGTTTTGTCCGAGTTTGAGCAAGGCCACTTCGTTGTCGTTGAGGTAGACAAGCTTGTTGGTATAGTCGGCAAAGGGTAGGGCGTCAGAAGCAAAGAAGAATTCCTTGTTGTCTTTACCCACACCTATTACGAGCGGACTGCTCTTTTTTGCCACGACTATTTTATCCTGGTTGTCTTTTTCTATCACGGCAATGGCGTATGCCCCCACCACGCGTCTGAGAGCCATGACAACAGCTCCTTCAAGGTCTTTGCCGTATTCGTCCTGCATGAATTGTATCAGTTGTACCAGCACTTCCGTGTCTGTACTGCTCTTGAAGGTGAAGCCTTTGCCCCTGAGATATTCTTTCAGGCTGGCATAGTTCTCTATTATGCCGTTGTGTACCAGTGCCAGCCGGCCGTTCTGCGATACGTGTGGATGGGCATTAACGGCAGAAGGCTCGCCGTGTGTGGCCCATCTTGTGTGGGCTATGCCCACTTTTCCAGAGGTGTCCCTTTGTGAGGCAATGGCTTCAAGGTTGCTTACTTTCCCTTTTTCTTTATAGACATTCATCTGCCCTTCGGCATTAATGAGGGCTACTCCGGCTGAGTCGTAGCCGCGATATTCAAGGCGTTTCAGTCCTTGTATGAGTATGGGGTAGGCGTCTCTTGCGCCAATATATCCAACTATTCCGCACATATTATTAGTATTATTCTGCAAAAATAATAATTTAAAATGATAATGCAGGCATGTTGTGACGTTTTTTAGGATGTGACGGAATAATAAAGCCGCGGGGCGCAGAGTGCGTCACGCGGCTTCGGCGATATGTTTAATCAGAGAGAGTGTCAGTCTATATATCCCCTCAGACGTTTGCGGGCTATGTCTATCAGGCCTTCCTGATACTTGTTTTTACAGCGTTGTCTCATTTCCGCCAGACATTTCAGGCATGCTTTGCGCTCGGTATTGTCGAGTGCGGAAAAGTGTTTGTCGCACAGGTTGACCATCTTGTTCAGCAGGGCGTTTTCATATCCGTTTTCATTGTCCGGCTGTGGCGGCAGATTCATGAACGCGTCGTGTATTATTCCGAATCTTCTAATAAATTCGTCGGAACTCATTAACGAGCGTTTGTATATTCTGTTGCCGTCTGACATCGAGTCAGTTTCAATTTCGTCGTCAATCAGATTTTCCATGTTCCCCGGACTGTATATGACGGCAGGCTTCCCGTTTTTGTATATGGTTACTTCTCCGTCCGAGTAGACTATATTGTCGGGACCGTAACCTGAATATCCGTTCCGGCTGCCTTGTTTATTAGGGTCTGGCCCGTATATTTTGTGCAGCGAGCCGCACAGACGGTTGTCTGCGGTGTCGTTGTACCATACAATGGCGTAGACATACCGTTTCATTTTGTTCTGTTTGTCCCGCACGAGCATGACCATGTAGTTGCGTTCTTTGTGTTTGCCGAAATTCACGTTATATCCGCCTTTGTTCTTTTCCCCGACGGCAATGTTTGCGAGTGACATGTCGCTGATGCCGGCGTTTCTCGTGTACACATTGTATGCCTTGTCCGTGTCTTTGTTGAAAGCATTTATAAGCTTGTCTATTTTTTTATTGTCGGTGGCAGGCAGATTAAAGTCATATTCATAGTGAAACGTTGACGGTTTTCTGGTGTCGCTGCTGTCGTTCTCGTCATATTCGAGGTAAGTGGCTGTTTTCACTTCTTTGTTGGAGTGGCTTTTCACAAAATCGTCCATGACACTTGTCAGTGTTGATTGCGCGTTTGTGGCGGCCGGCACTGCCGCGCAGAGCATCATTACGGCCAGTATTTTTGCTGTTCTCATATTTATATGGTTTATTGGGTTTTACATTCTTGCATTTTTTGTATCCGGTTGTTGCAGCCTTGCAGTCAGTAGCATCTCGTTTCTTCCTCGTAGTTTTCATACGCCGTTATGTAAGCATCCATGCTGAGTTCTATGCGCTTGTATTCGTTGAAGAGTCTGTCCAGCATCTCGTCCTGCCGCCGTTCCGTTTCGGCTATTTGCTCTTCAACCATCCGTTCGGCTGCCTTGTTTGCCGAGTCTTGCTCGTTTCGGGCGATATACGTCTTGGGCGGCATGGGCTTGTACATGTCTCTTCGCGGTTTGCGCCGTGGCTTTTTGCGCTTCGGCGGCATGGTCATGGCTGTGTCGGCTATTACGGTGTCGGCGGGTGCAGGTACGGGGCGTACGGTCTGCGGCTCTGACATTGCAGCCGTTCTGACTGTTTGTGCAGAGTGGTTGCGCGGAAGGGTGACGATTAGCAGCAGAACTGCTGCTGCGGCGGCCGCCACGATGTACAAGGCCCTGAGCGGCGTCTTGCTGCGGCGCATGCCGGCCACTTCTGTGTCGTCGGCATTATTGTTGCCGGCCGGTAGCGGGGCAGATGTGTCGTTGAGCGGCATGCCGCGGTCAAACCAAGCGAACATCTCCTTGTATTCGCGCAGGCTGTCGTCCACGTCGTGGGTGCGGAAATATTCGGCCAGGCGGTCTTCCTCCTCAATCGAAGTGAGTCCTGCCATGAAGCGTTCGATAAGTATCTTGATTTCGTTATCCATTTTATTGTAATGTTCTGTTTTTTATTTCGTTAAGCATTTTCTTTCTGACTTTTGAGAGTAGTGTAGACACTGACGATTTTTCAATGCCGAGTATGGCGGCTATTTCGTCGTTGGTCTTGCGTTCCACTTGCCTGAGCCGCAGTATCTGATATTCGGTAGCAGGCAGCTCCGAGAGCCGTTTTTCCAGCCAGGTCATGTTCTCCCTGTTTTCGGTGTAGGCTGCCGGGTTGGTCATCTTGTCGTCAATTATGGTGCGGCTTGTGTCTAACGCCACGGTGTGCCGCCGTCTGTGCTTGTCTATCGTAAGGTTGTGAGCCATGCATGAGGCCAGCTTCGTCGCGTGGCTTTTGCCGGTGATGTCGGCGCGCAGTGTCCATAGCTTCAGCATCACGTCTTGGGCTACATCCTCGGCTTCGTCGGCATCCGCGTGTGTGGCGAGTGCCGTGGCTAAGGCTGTCTGCCTTATGTCTTTTGCTATGTGTTCAAATTCAGACTGTTCCATGATGATTTTCTGTGATATAAACGTTTGAGAATGGATTTTTCAAACTCGGTTTAATATATTTTAAACATTTATCCGTGATATTTGTTTTTGTTGTTATTTTACATTAACTTTGCAATGGAAAATATTTTTACGGATATGTTTTTCACTCGCGATACGTTTTTTGAGATGGTGCGTTTCGGCATGGTCGGCGTCATAGCCACAGCCCTGCATTATGGCATTTACTGGGTGCTTAAAGATGCGGTTAACGTCAATGTGGCATATACCTTGGGTTATTTTATCAGTTTTGTTGCCAACTATCTGTTGTCGGCACGTTTCACTTTCCGCAAAAAGAAGTCGGTGAAAAACGGTCTTGGTTTCGGCATGGCTCATCTGTTCAACTATTTTCTGCAAATCTGTCTGCTGAATCTTTTCATCTGGTTGGGTGTAAGTAAAGCGCTGGCGCCCGTGCCGGTGTACTGCATAGCCATACCGACAAACTTCATCATGGTGAGGTTAGTGTTCAGACGGCTTGGCTGACGGTTGGCGTGGGTAAGCCGGTCGGGGATGGGCTGTGGACTTTTGCGCGGATGTCGTTGTGACAGCCTGAAGCGGATTTGCCTTACTATTTGTCATTCGTGTTTTGTCGGATAAAATCACATAAACAGAAAGCGGAAGTGCCGCAAGGCGGGTTTATCGGGCTGAAAAACGGTTGTTTGTCGGCGGTTTTTATGACTTTCAGGCATGTTAGGATGTCAAAAAACGCTGCCGGACATGGTTTTTTGCATTGTAAAAGATGACATATTAGACAGCCAAAGGTAACCTTTGAGTATGTTGAAGATAAGCTTTGGCAGGATGTGACAGAGTGATTTTTTGCACGTTCGTATAGTGATTGGTGTTAATCTGCTGATATTCATTTAGATAAAACTGCACATCCGTGATTGCGATATTTTCGAGACGAACACGGATTTTTTACACGGAGGCCCTTGTGGAAGCGTTGTCTTTGAACAGAAAGTAAGAAGTCCGGCTGATTTTGTAATAAAGTGGACATTAGGCAACTTCCGTAATAGCTATACAAACGTCAGTAAAAATGGTATTGGCTGTTTGCAGTATTGGAGATAACTTTGCATCCGGATAAAATTATTCATGGTAACATTTTAACGGTAAAAGAAAATGAAAACAAATCTGAGTTATGACATGTACATCCCCACCAGAGTGATGTTTGGTGTGGGGATGCTTGACAGACTGGGTGAGCAGCCGATGCCCGGTAAGCGTGCCCTCGTGGTAATATCAAACGGCAAGTCAACCCGCGCGAACGGTTATCTTGACCGCACCGAGGCACAGCTGCATGCGGCGGGAGTTGAGACTGTCGTGTTTGACGGTGTGTCGCCTAATCCTACTGTGGCCAATGTCAACGCCGGAGCAGAGGCAGCCCGCAGGAACGGATGCGACTTTATCGTTGCGCTCGGTGGCGGCAGCGTGATGGATTGCTCTAAAGGTATCGCTGTGATGGCAACCAACGACGGCGAATTGTGGGATTATGTGACCATCGGCTCCGGCAAAGGATGTCCTATCAAGGTGAATCCGCTGCCTATCGTTGCCGTTACCACCACAGCCGGAACGGGCTCGGAGACTGATAATTCTGGCGTTATAACCAAGGAAGATACTTTTGAAAAGGCTTTTGTTGGCGATGCACGGCTTTTCCCCGTGCTTTCCATAGTTGACGCTCAGCTTATGCAGAGTGTGCCGCCTGCATTTACGGCATATCAGGGTTTTGACGCTTTGTTCCACAGTACAGAGGGATATATCGCAAAAGGGGCCAATCTGATGAGTGACATGTATGCGCTTGAAGCCATACGCAACATCGCAGAGTATCTGCCGCGTGCCGTTAATGACGGCAATGACATCGAAGCCCGTACACATGTGGCTTTCGGCAATACTCTGTCGGGCGGGGTGATGTGTCTTACGCTCATAACCAGCGAGCATGCTCTTGAACATGCACTCTCAGCTTATCATCCCAATCTGCCTCACGGTGCCGGACTTATCATGGTGAGCCGTGCGTATTACGAATATTTTATCACCCATCATGCTTGCGACGACCGCTTTGTGCGCATGGCAAGAGTCATGGGAATGCCGGAAGCCGACAAACCGGAAGATTTCCTTACCGCTCTCACGCGCCTGCAGGAGGCATGCGGAGTGGCCGACCTGAAGATGTCTGATT
>CALNFG010000044.1 GCA_939792625.1 uncultured Prevotella sp. | reverse complement strand
AAAAAGATTCGCCTAATATTTGTTTTTTTGTTATTTTTGCAGCAGGATTTGTAAAAATACGAATCACTTTATAAAAATGAAATGGCAAGTGTGCATATAGCCCAGCTTAACGGATAGCAAATTTTTCAAGCTATTCGATAACGGACAAACTTACGGCTGAGTTTGTCTGTGTTTGTTTTACTTTTATTTCAACCCAATAATATTTATGACATGTCGCAGCATCTCATGGTGCGTGGTATTGTCATATCAGTAAATGAGCTAAACGAATCCATGGTGACAAAGAATGTTTTCCCATGTGTTATGTTTTGCCTTATAAAAGGCAACCTTTGGGACAACAAAAGATAACCTTTTACAAGGCAAAAGACCACCGATTGGAAAAATATTGAGTATCAACGTATTACATGCTGGTATTTTTTATCTTTTCAAAAATTCTGTAAAGCTCATGCAATATTACAACATCGAACAATGAACTATACGTATAAAAATATCTGGCTCATCAATTTCCCTGTAATGATGAGCATTCTCATCGAGCAACTTATCAACATCACCGATGCCATGTTTTTGGGACATGTGGGTGATATAGAACTAGGAGCATCCGCGCTTGCAGGAATCTGGTATCTGACTGTATATATGTTTGGCTTTGGTTTCAGCTTAGGAATACAAGTGGTCGTAGCGAGACGCAACGGTGAAGGGCATTACACAGAAACAGGTAAAACCTTCTTCCAAGGATTACTGTTTTTATCAGTACTTGCGATAGTACTTTGCGCATTATCAAAAATTTTGTCTCCTATAATTTTAAACCGGATGATAAAATCAGACGAAATTTATCGTGCCGTAATTGATTATCTTGACTGGCGCATTTGGGGACTACTGTTTTCTTTCCCTTTCCTTGCTTTACGCTCGTTCTTGGTGGGGATTACACATACTACTGCTTTAAACACATCTGCGCTTGTGGCTGTGTTTGTGAACATTGTCGGAAACTGGTTACTTATATTCATCTTGAATATGGGAATAACGGGAGCAGCCATGGCATCTTCTTTTGCAGAAATGTGTTCGTTGGTTGCACTTACAGTCCATGTTTTGCACAGGCATTACAGACATGTTTATGGTCTGCGCTGTCAATTTGACAAAGATATCCTGCTGCATGTCTGTAGGATATCCGTATGGAGCATGTTACACTCGTTTATCAGTGTGGCTCCATGGTTTATGTTCTTCGTGGCAGTTGAACATTTGGGAGAACAGCAACTGGCCGTTGCCAATATCCTCCGAAGTATTTCTACTTTATTTTTTGTTATTGTAAATTCTTTCGCTTCAACAACATGTTCTCTTGTAAGTAACTCAATAGGGTCAAACGGACAAGAACACCTGTTCCGTATTTGTGGCAAAGTGATACGTTTAGGGTATTGCATCGGATTGCCGCTAATCGTCATTGCCATGATTTTTCACAAGACGGTTATCGGCTTTTATACAGATAATCAGACCATTATTCAGGCGGCATGGTCTCCTTGTGTGATAATGCTTCTTAATTATGTGTTTGCACTGCCAGGTTATGTCTATATGAATGCCGTAACCGGAACAGGCGCAACCAGAACAGCATTCATATTCCAGACTGTGACCATTATCGCATATCTTTCATATCTGTGGGGAATCAGCCATTGGGATGTGCCGCTTGCCGTTTATTGGACAGTGGAATATCTATTTGTAATATGCCTTGGCCTGCAGTCTGTTATTTATCTTAAACTTAAAAAACAACAATATAACCAAATATCATGATGAAAAAAATATATCCGCGCACGGGCGACATGCAAACCGTGTATCTGAAAGCTGTAATAAAAGACCCTTCTATCAAAGTGGGTGATTATACAGTTTATAATGACTTAAATTCAAACCCGTTACTTTTCGAACAAAACAATGTCTTATATCATTACCCAATCAATCACGAAAGGTTGATAATAGGGAAATTTTGTTCCATTGCCAGTGGAACAAAATTTTTATTCAACTGTGCAAATCACACATTGAAGTCACTGTCTACTTATACTTTTCCACTGTTTTATGAAGACTGGGACTTAAATAAGTCAGATGTTGCAACAGCATGGGACAACAAGGGAGATATCGTGATAGGCAATGATGTATGGATAGGTTATGAAGCGATCGTTATGGCCGGTATCCACATAGGTGACGGAGCAATCATAGCTTCTCGTGCGGTTGTAACCAAAGATGTTCCACCCTATACAATAGTGGGAGGCGTTCCGGCCAAAACGATAAGAAAACGGTTTGATGAAGAGACTGTAAGAAAATTGGAAGCACTAAAATGGTGGGACTGGCCTTTAGAGAAAATACGGCGATACTTACCATATATCAAAAATGGTGACATAAAAAGTCTGCCCGGTTTATAATTACTACAACAAAAATCAAATCAATACATCATCCATTGCTTCATTGAACGGATAACGGGCAGAAAGGCTGTGCCGCAAAGTTTTGATTCGATACGGCCAATTCCTTTTGTATTACAATCTTCTCTTCCCGAGTGTGTGTGCGTTCTGTTTCAGTTATTGTTTCTCCTTATCATGACAAATCCCAGCCTGTGACCAACAGCCCGCCGGTCGAGCGAATAAACCGAATAAAACCCGTCGGGCACATCGCTTATGTCTGCACGCTGTCCTCTGACACGCCGCGCGGTCACGATGGTGCCGGCAAGACTCTTCAGCAGTATATACTCAGCATCAAGCGAGGCGTCGCCGCCGGCGGCACGAAGAACAATCTCGCGCCCGTCGTTAGCCATCATGCCGCCACAGGGCTGCGGGGCAGCGTCAGCGGCCTGCTGCTGTGCGGCGGCGCTCTCGCGGCCGTATCTGTCAACAGCGGTCACGGCGTAATACATGCGTCCGCGTGTCTTCACGCTGATGCCCGTCTGCCGGGCGCGTGGGGCTATGAGGTTGCGTGCGTCATCAATGTCCACTGGATAGGTGGACGAGGCGTAAACGTTATAACAGCAAGGCTCTGCGCCGCCGCCCGCCGTCCATGTCACCGACGTCGTGCCGTCGGCACTCCTTACAACATCAAGGCCTGCGGGCCGGCCGGGGGAAAGACCGCAGGCGGCGCCCGCAGGCGGTACCAGGGCCGGATAGGAGTTGAGAACGTCTTTCACATAGCCGTAGACACCCTTCTCGTCGCCACCTAAGAACTCATCCCTGAACAAGGCGTAACCCATGCCCAGCGAGCGCGCCACTTGCAGCTGCCGCGCAATCTCGTCGAGGGGCCAGTCGCCCTCGCGCCGCGACAGCTTATACAGAGCCAGCCCCGCAGCTAACATGTGCCCGTCGCTGTTCTCACACCAGTCGAGAGCGAATGGGTAAAACATGCCGCCACGGTAATACAGCATAGGGTAAATCTGGTCGACCAGACCAGAGTCCAGCCAGCGGCGCACGTCCTGCCCGCAGCCGTAGGCGCTCCAACCGCCTGAACTGCGCCGCGGAAGGCCGGCATACCTGCCTATCGCGGCGCAGCTCAGCTTTACCCACGGCTTTACGGCCTTTATGCTGTCATGTACGGCGCTGACTATCGCCGTTATGTTGCGGCGCCGTTCCGCCCCCGTAGCGCGACGCCGGCCCGAGCGCGGCGCCGCAGCCTCGGGGTAACGTATATAGTCGAGATGTATGCCGTCTACGTCGTACAGCGACACTATCTCGCGGCATATTCCGGCTATGTAGGCAGCCGCGGCGGGATGTGACGGGTCGATGTATCCCTGGTCACCCTCTCTTTCCACCATGCCTGCATGCTGCCGGCGCAGCCGCCGGCATGCGGCCGACGCCCACCGTCCCGCGGGCACGGCCACCACCCATGCCTGTATCTCCATGCCGCGCTTATGACTCTCGGCCACGGCAAACGCCAGCGGATCGTAGCCGGGTGCCCTGCCCTCGGTACCGGTAAGGCATGCGTCCCACGGCTCAGTCGCCGAGGGGTATATCACAGTGGCTCTGACGCGCGTCTGCAATATCACAGTGTTCATTCCGGCGGCCGCCAAGCGATCAAGAATGGCGCACAGCTCCCTCTTCTGCCGTTCTATGCCCGCCGGCCCCTCGGCGCGGTTCCGCGGCCAGTCGAGGCCACCCAAAGTGGTCAGCCATACGGCCCGCACCTCATACTTGGGATGATTGGTGAACACCGGTGCAAAGCCTGTGCCAGCGTCGCGAGCCGCCGCGGGTACCACGGTCATCGCAGTGAGCAGCACCGACAGCAGCAGGTTGCATATTTTTATTGTCATTTCTGTTCTATAACACGTTATTCCGTGCAAAGTTATACTATTTTTTTTGTTTTTCAAATTAAATATGTACTTTTGCATTAAGGTTGTGAGGTTGTAAAGTTGTGCGGTCATGAGGTTAAAGATATATAACCATACAACCGTAACATAAAAACAACACCCGACAACCGTAAAACCCACAACCGTAAAACCACATAACCGTAAAACCGTAAAAAACCATACAAGTATTATGAAGAAAACCGTAATGTTACTGCTGGCCATGCTCATGGCAACAGCGGGCTACGCCCAGTTTGAGAAGGGCAAATACTACGTGGGAGCCTCGTTCTCCGGTTTTAACCTGAGCTACAGCGGAGCCGAGAAACTAAATCTCGGGCTCGATGCGCAGGCCGGACGCATGATAGCCGACGACTGGATGCTCTTCGGCAGACTCGGTTACAGCCACAGCGGGCTCGACGGCGCGTCAGACACTTTTTCCGTAGGCATCGGCGGAAGATATTACATCATCCAGAACGGACTGTATCTCGGGGTCAATGCCAGGCTGGTGCATGCCAACCACAACTATAACGACCTTATGCCCGGCATAGAGGTAGGCTACGCCTTCTTTGTCAGCAGAACCGTGACGATAGAGCCTGCCGTGTATTACGACCAGTCGTTCAACAACCACTCCGACTATTCCAAAATCGGTTTCAGGATAGGCGTAGGCGTCTACCTGTAACCTCACGGGGAGGCCATTGACAACAGAACATAAATTAACACATACAAAAAAGAGAGAGACAATATGTATACAGTTGACGAATTAGAAGACAGACTGATCGATCTGGCCTTTGCCGAAGACATCGGCGACGGCGACCATACCACACTATGCTGCATACCCGAAGACGCCACGGGCAAATCGCACCTTCTGATCAAGGAGGACGGCATACTCGCAGGGGTCGAAGTGGCCAGAAGAGTGTTCGCACGCTTTGACCCTGCGCTCAGGGTAGAGGTGCTGATGGGCGACGGCAGCAAGGTGAAGAAAGGCGACATCGCAATGATCGTGTCAGGCAAGATACGTTCGCTGCTGCAGACGGAAAGACTCATGCTGAACATCATGCAGCGCATGAGCGGCATAGCTACCGCGACAGCTCGCTATGTCGAGCTGCTCAAAGGCACGCGCACACGCATCCTCGACACAAGAAAGACTACGCCAGGCATGCGCATGCTCGAAAAGCAGGCGGTGAAGATTGGTGGCGGCGTAAACCACAGAATAGGACTGTTCGACATGATACTGCTGAAAGACAACCACGTCGACTTTGCCGGCGGCATCAGCAACGCCATCGACAGATGCCATGAATATCTCAAGGCAAAATCGCTCGATCTGAAAATAGAGATTGAGGTACGCAACTTCGACGAGTTACGACAGGTTATAGCACACGGAGGCGTTGACAGAATCATGCTCGACAACTTCTCGGTCGAAGACACGAGGGAAGCCGTCGGCATGATTGCCGGAAGGTATGAGACAGAGTCAAGCGGAGGTATAACGTTTGAGACCATACGCAGCTATGCCGAATGCGGTGTAGACTATATATCTGTAGGCGCCCTGACCCACTCGGTGAAGTGTCTCGACATGAGCTTCAAGGCCTGTTGATTTGTTTGTACGGTTGTGTGGCTTACGGTTGTCGGTTATGAGGGTGTAAGGTTATTTACGGTTGTACGGTTATGATGGTGTGAGATTTTACGGTTATCGGTTAAAGATATATAACCATACAACTGTAAAAATAAAAACACACCACACAACCGCAACCCCCATAACCGCAAAACCTCACAACCACACGACCGTACAACCACACGACCCCATAACCGTAAAACCGTAAATTTATATTGTGATAAATAGCTTGTCATCATTATTTCTAGCCGTCTCTCTTTCGTTCGGCCCTCCCGTAAATTATCCTATCTCACTTGCGGGCAACTTCGGAGAGCCGCGCCCTAACCATTTTCACGGCGGCATTGACGTCAGGACCGGACAAGTTGAAGGCAAACCAATATTCTCTGTTGCCGACGGATATGTATGCCGCATAACGGTAGGACTCGACGGCTTCGGCAATGCCGTCTACGTCAGACACCCGGGCGGCATAACGACCGTCTACTGCCACCTGAAAAAATTCATACCCCAACTGGCGGCCATCGTGCGGAAATGGCAATACCGACATCATAACAGTTTCGCCGACGTCAGTCTGCGCCCCACAGACTTCCCCGTGACCCGTGGACAGCTCATTGCCGTAAGCGGAAACACAGGTGCAAGCAAAGCCCCGCACCTGCATCTCGAATTTCACGACACAAGAACATGGAGCTTTCTTGACCCCCTGCGTTATCTGAAAGATTATGTCAAAGACACAACCGCCCCCATAGCCCATGCCTTCATGGTATATCCCGTAAACGGCGAAGGCCTGTTCTGCGGCTCGCCACTCAAGCAGACATACGGATTCGCCTCATACAACCTTACACGTCGGTTTACGGCCTGGGGAAAGGTAGGCTTCGGTATATGGGCAAACGACTACATGGAGGGCAGTTACGGCATACTCGGCGTTTACAACACAACTCTGGATGTTGACGGACAGCGCATGTTCGAAAGTACTGTTGACAGCATCCCTTACCGGTGCAACCGCATGGTAAATTCATGGGGCGACTACGAACACTACTGCCGTACACACCTGTGGTTTCTGAAGTCTTTTTCCGATCCGGGAAACACGCTACCCATATTGCGCCCGCACAACGAAGAACGCGGAATCATCACGTTCGACGAAGAACGGGATTACAACATAACCTATACCGTGACTGACGTTTTCGGCAACTCACGCCGGTATTCGTTTACGGTCAAGGGGCAGCCTCAGGACATTCCGGACAGACGCCGGCCGGACATAATGAACACACTGCGTTATGACAGACTTAATGTTTTCCAACGTCCGGGACTGTCGCTGAAAATACCGGCAGGCATGCTTCCCGACAATATTGAGTTGCGCCCCGAAGCAAGATGCACTCCGGGCGCATTGTCTGACGAATGGAGCTTTTACGGCCGGTCATATCCTCTGTTCGGATGGGCCAAAATCAGCCTGAAACTAAAACAACACATAAAAGACCCCGATAAGCTGTACATCGTAAGCCATTATGGTGCAGACCGATACATGGGCGGCAGATATCACGACGGCTGGGTTACGGGCAATATCCGTGAACTTGGCGCAAGATACGAAATAGCATACGACGACGAAGCACCGGAACTGTCAGCTCCGGCCATGTCGAAAGACAGAATACGTGTGGCCGCTTATGACCGTAAAAGCGGCCTGCAATCGGTAAAAGGCTATGTGGACAGCTGCTTTGTCTTGTTCGAACATCAGGACAAATCCAACATTTACGTATGCCAGCTGGCAGAATCACCGGTAAAGAAAACAGGAAAAGCACATGAGCTGAAGCTCGTCGCCACCGACAACCGCAACAACCGGAAAGTCATAACTCATACGTTCGAGTATTAATTCATAAACAACAATATAATATGAAGAAATCCTTATTAACACTATTCATGCTTGCCGCCTGTGTCGCAGGACAGGCATGCACTAATTTCATTGTCGGCAGACAAGCCAGTGCCGACGGCTCGGTGTTCTGTACTTACAATGCAGATGATTACGGCATGTTCATCGGTCTTTGCCATTTTCCTGCAGGCAAACACGAAAAAGGAGAAATGCGGCAAATATATGACTGGGATACCAAAGAGTATCACGGCCAAATACCGGAAGCACTTGAAACATATAATGTCATCGGAAACATTAATGAATACCAGGTGTCAATCGCCGAGACAACATTCGGCGGACGGCATGAAATGGTTGATACGACAGGCGTACTCGATTATGGTTCACTGATCTATATTGCCCTGCAACGCTCGAAGACAGCACGCGAGGCAATAAAGGTAATGACCACACTTGCCGAAACATACGGATACTGCTCAGAAGGAGAAACCTTCTCTGTATGCGACCCCGACGAGGCCTGGATAATGGAAATGATGGGCAAAGGCCCCGGAAGCAAAGGAGTAGTATGGGTGGCACTGCGCATACCGGACAATGCAATATGCGCACATGCCAACCAAAGCAGGATACGCAAATTTGACCTGAAAGACAAAAAGAACGTCATGTTCTCAAAAGACTGTATAAAGTTTGCCCGCGACAAAGGATGGTTTGACGGCAAAGACGAAGACTTCAGCTTCTGCGAGACTTACGCCAACCCCGACTTCTCCGGCCGCCGCTTCTGCGAAGCACGTGTCTGGAGCTTCTTCAACCATTTCTCACCGGACATGGACCGCTACCTGCCATACGCCGAAGGCAAAGTAAAAGACGCCGAGCCCATGCCGCTATGGATTGTCCCTGACAGAAAAGTAACCCTGCAAGATATCCGCGACTGCATGCGTGACCACTATGAAGGAACACCCTTTGCCCTTGACAACGACCTAGGACAAGGCATCTGGAACATGCCCTACCGCCCCACCCCTCTCACATTCAAAGTGGACGGCAAAGAATATTTCAACGAGCGCCCCACTTCTACACAACAATCAGGCTTCTCCTACATAGCCCAGCTACGTTCTTGGTTACCAAGACAAATAGGAGGCATAATCTGGTTTGGCAACGATGACGGCAACATGGTCGCATACACCCCCGTATATTGCGGCAACACTGTACAGCCTGAATGTTACAACACTCCGGGAGCCGACGCCCTGACCTTCAGCGACAAAAACGCATACTGGGTTTGCAACTGGGTAAGCAACATGGTATATCCACGCTATTCAATGATGTTCAACTCACTAAAAGAAGTAAGAGACTCTCTCGAAAACAATTACGACAAGACTCAAAGCCGCATTGAAGACGAAGCGATGCAGCTTTACAAAAAAAGTCCGGCCGAAGCCATCGCATATCTCAACAAATACAGCAACGACAAAGCCAGACAAATGCTTGAGCGCTGGAAACAGTTAGCCATATACCTGATCGTGAAATATAATGACATGACAGTCAAGCCCGAAGAGAACGGCCGGTTCAAACGCACAGATACCGGACTCGGAGCCAAAGTAGAAAGACCAGGATTCCCAGAAAACACAGCACGCGAAATTGTACGCACGACGGGAGACAAATACCTGGTACCAACCGAATAAACATCAAACTGATGTTTGCCTGAAAACAAAAGGGACTTTTCATAATCATGGAAAGCCCCTTCGTTTTTATGTCATAATATATATTTACCGTATTCTGTCTGAAGCACGTACAAGAGCTTCGTCTGCCAATATTGCCCTTCTCGCCATAAAATACAAGATAAGACATATAAGCGGAAGAACTGCCGCAAACGAAATATTGAAATCGCCCAGATAATCCGTCATACCAACAGCCAAAACTCCATATACAACATACCAGCCTAAAATAAGAAGCATGTTGAACATGCAATAACGGCTTTGCACAATCCTATTGTGATAAGAGAAAATACCGACCAACGTTATCGGGCATGTTATCAACAATATCGCAAATAAAGCCCATACAGAATAATCATGACTGCCAGCGGGCAGTACTATCCACAAGTTATACATGTCTGCCTCTGTCCCTAACGGATGAGTACCACTGAACGTACCTACGGGTAAACAAAGGCAGATAACGGTAAGTATGAGCGATACCAACAAAAAGATGGTTTGTTTCCGCTGTATCATTGCAAGTCCTTTTGATTGTCTTTCTGGGTATCTCTCCAATAAACATTACCGTCAATAAACTCCTGAGTTGCAAGCAACGTGGGCTTAGGCAATTTCTCGTAATAACGGGAAATTTCTATCTGCTCCCTGTTCTCGAAAACCTCCTCAAGACTGTCGTTATATGATGCGAACTCAGCAAGTTTTTTACTCAAGTCTTGTTTGATTTCCACTGAAATCTGATTAGCACGTTTTGAAATGATGGCCACACTTTCATAGATGTTTCCCGTTTCCTTACAGAGATCCATAATATTGCGGGTCACAGTGTTTGTAGGAGCTTTTGATTTCTTATAATCCATATTCAGTTACTGCTTTTTATTGTTATTCCTTTGTTATTTTCTTACAAGAAGCGATATATTTCTCAGCAAGTTTTACGTTTTCAGAATCAGGATACTCATTGATGAATCCGTAACATTCATCCTCGGCATCCCTGTATCGGTCAAGTTTCTTTTCCTCCACACTCTGTTGAGCCAGTTCAAATTTGCTCATCATTATAAGTACGGCAAACTCTTCGCGCAACGAGTTATACGGATAATCGTTTATCGCATTCTGGGCTGTTATTATGCAAGCCTCATAATTGCTTCCTCCGCTCGTACAGTTTCCGAAATAAGTTCCGAGGTTATAATACAGCTGGGCCGAATAATACTCTTTCTTTACAAGTTTGTCCTGAAGTTCAAAAAGTCTTTTCTGCGCCGTGTCTTTAAGACGGGCATCAGGATAAATATCCAAATATTCCTGAAATGCCGAGATAGCGTTTACCGTCTGTGTCTGGTCCAAACGAGGCTCGGGCGTACTCATGTAAAGACTTTCACCTATATAAAATGAAGCCATTTCGGCATATATACCCTTTGGATAAGACTGACGGTATTTTTTAAACGTCATGGCAGCCCCTTCATAGTCCATGTCACGATACTGCGCCATGGCAAGCATGTACAGGCTTTCTTCGGCATTATCCGTACCTTTCTGGAATGTCACAAGTTCCTGCAGCAAAGATATTGCCTGTGAATATTTGCCATTTGCAAAAGCTTCTTTGGCATATTCATACTTGTAAGCATAATCTTGCGATTTATAAACCTGATTGAATTCATGCGCACATCCTGAAAATATAACGACGGCAAATATAGGGATAAGAATATTCTTCTTCATAAGGAACTTTGCATTTGGCTGCAAAAATACATATTATTCTTATATGCGACAAAGTTTTACACTCATTTTTTAGAAAAAATTATTTTTATTGTGGATATTAATGCTTTATTTGTATTTTTGCAAGCTGTTCAAACTTAACGTTTTTGTATTTTTCGATAGTATGAGTGATTTTAAACTTGTTTCCGAATATAAACCCACAGGCGACCAGCCCGAAGCAATAAAACAACTTACAGAAGGAATAACAGACGGAGAAAAATCGCAGGTACTGCTTGGAGTAACCGGCTCGGGCAAGACTTTTACGATAGCCAATGTCATCGCAAACGTTAAAAAACCGACCCTGATATTAAGCCACAACAAGACTCTGGCTGCACAACTTTACAGCGAGATGAAATCGTTTTTTCCAGAAAACGCTGTCGAATACTATGTTTCTTATTATGACTATTACCAACCGGAAGCATATCTGCCGCAAACTGACACATACATAGAAAAAGACCTTGCCATCAACGAAGAAATAGACCGACTGCGCCTGTCTGCCGTATCATCCTTATTGTCAGGCCGTAAAGATGTTGTTGTGGTTTCTTCCGTATCGTGCATTTACGGTATGGGCGGCCCGGTAGAAATGGCAAAAAGCGTCATTTCAATAAAGCGGGGACAGAAACTCGACCGCAACATGTTTCTGCGCAGCCTGGTCAACGCCTTATACGTCAGGAATGACATAGAACTGAAACGTGGAAATTTCCGGGTAAAGGGTGATACGGTTGATGTTTTCATGGCTTACAGCGACTATGTGTTAAGAGTTTCTTTCTGGGACGACGAAATAGATTCGATAGAGGAAATCGACTCCGTAAACTTCCACCGCCTTGCCTCGTTTGACGAATATCAGATATACCCGGCCAATCTCTTTGTAACTTCAAAAGAGCAGACAGAACAAGCCATACGCAAAATTCAGGATGACTTGGTTAAACAAATAGATTACTTTAATGAAATCGGCGATTCAATTAAGGCACAGCGCATTAAGGAGCGCGTGGAGTATGACATGGAGATGATAAAAGAACTCGGCCACTGTTCAGGAATAGAAAACTATTCGCGTTATTTCGACGGTCGCGAGCCGGGGCAGAAGCCTTACTGCTTGTTTGACTTTTTCCCAAAAGACTACTTACTCGTGATTGACGAGAGCCACGTCAGCGTACCTCAAATCAGTGCCATGTACGGAGGCGACAAGGCGAGAAAGACCAACCTTGTGGAATATGGCTTCAGGTTGCCGGCCGCCTTTGACAACCGCCCTTTGACTTTCGATGAATTTCACTCTATGATAAATCAGGTGATATATGTATCAGCCACACCTGCTGACTATGAACTCGAAGAAGCCGGCGGAGTGGTGGTTGAACAGGTCATACGCCCCACCGGACTGCTTGATCCAGAAATAGAAGTACGTCCGAGCGAAAATCAGATTGACGACCTTATGGAAGAAATCATTGAACGCAACGAACACGGCGAACGTACATTAGTGACAACTCTCACCAAACGCATGGCAGAGGAACTGACCGAATATCTGCTAAATCACGGCGTGAAAGCCAATTACATACACAGTGACGTGGCGACACTCGACAGAGTGAAGATAATGAACGACCTGCGTGAAGGCGTGTTTGACGTATTGGTGGGCGTAAACCTTCTGCGTGAAGGTCTCGACTTGCCTGAAGTGTCTCTTGTCGCAATACTTGATGCCGATAAGGAAGGCTTCCTGCGCTCACATCGCTCACTGACACAGACAGCCGGACGTGCGGCAAGAAACGTGAACGGAAAAGTGATAATGTATGCCGACAAAATAACGGCCAGCATGCAACAGACCATTGACGAGACCATGCGCAGACGCGAAAAACAGCTGAGATACAACGAACTTCATCACATAATACCAAGACAAATAACCAAAGGAATAAAGCACAACACTCTCAGCATAACACCGGCTGAGACAGAAAAGCCCAAGACACAGACCACATACAAACCATATATAGAAGAAGAGCATGTTGCTTTCGCGGCCGACCCGATAGTAAAAAGCATGAGCCGTGAACAGTTGAAAAAAAGCATATCAAACACACAAAGGCAGATGAAAAAAGCCGCAAAAGAACTCGACTTCATACAGGCGGCACAGTTCAGAGACGAGTTGTTGAAACTACAACAAATGCTCGAAGAAAAACAATAAAAAACTTTAAGCCGGACCTCTGACATACGCCGAAACAAAAGGTTATCTTTGAGCTTGCCAAAGGTAACCTTTTGTCGCCTTAAAGGTTACCTTTGGCAAGCTCAAAGATAACCTTTTTCATTAACCCGGAAAAAGGAGAAAAATATACGCCAGTTCGGGATAAGCGATGGTTTTAGAACAGTTCCAATTGCCTGTTCTTCACAACGCTTACAGGCAGAGCCTCCGGCTTGTTGTCGAAGAAGCAATATGCGGTGAGTGCCGAGCAGATGTTCATGATGAAGTTGAGTACGGAGCGGTGACGCGAGTGTACGAGGCAGGCCTTGTTCTTCAGGAGTTCGTCGATGCACTCGATGACATACATTTTCCTAAGCAAGATACGCTCCCGCATCGGCATGAGCTTGTTCTTCATGTTCGCCCTCAATCCGTGTACCAAGTGTATGCCATTGTCAAAAAGGAAGTCAAATAGTTCCTTCTTGATATTGGCAACCGTCC
>CALNFG010000043.1 GCA_939792625.1 uncultured Prevotella sp. | reverse complement strand
TGAACTCGTGATACATTCAAACGGCAATGTGCCTTTGTGCCAGAATCTTGACGTTCTTCTTGGCAACATTCATGAACAAACGCTGGACGAAATATTCAATTCTGCCGAGTCGTGCGGTGTGCAATGTCATTATTCGCATGAGTGTAACGGCTGCTGGATAAACTTTCACCGTAAGTACGACATCATACTTATGCGCAGTCTTGAGCGTATGATGCCCAAGTGTATTATAGAACGTTTTTACGGAAAATACAGATGGTCGGGCTGTTCCGGCGAAACTTACAGACAATATTTTTCAAGAATAAGCAAGCGACAAATATAAATATGTATAATATTTCAGATTTTGTAAGATTGTATAAGAACATGCGCGGCATGGCTCGTTTGCGTGACGTGTGTCGCTGCAGTTATGCTTTTGTTGGTATCGGCGGACACAGCACGGACAATCTGTATCCTGTGCTTGACTATCTGCATGTGCCGTTGAAGTATGTCTGCTGCCGGTCGGAGACAAAGGCACGGCTTATAACTGACAAGTTCAGGGATGTTACGGGTACGGTGTCGTTGGACGATATTCTGAATGACGATGCCGTGAAAGGTGTGTTTGTTGCGGCGACACCCGCCGCACATTATGACATAGCGATGAAAGTGCTGTCGGCAGGCAAAGCCCTGTTTATAGAAAAACCGCCCTGCATGTCATCTGCCGAACTCGGCATGCTTGCAGGTAAGGCTGCGTCATGCGGCTCGCCGGTCGTAGTCACCGGCATGCAGAAGAGATATGCGCCTGTTACAAAAATTCTTTCAGGCAGATTGCGGCATGAAGGCCGCGTAAGTTACAACATGAAATATCTTACGGGGCTTTATCCTGAAGGTGACGCATTGGCAGAGCTGTTTATACATCCTTTGGACTATGTGTGTTTTCTGTTCGGCAGAGCCGTTGTCAAAGGTGCTGCCCGTGTTGCGATGGCGGGCGGTGGAGAGACAGTAATGCTTGTTCTTGAACATGAGAGGGCCACAGGTATGCTTGAACTCTCAACTGCTTACACTTGGGGGTGTCCGGCAGAAGGTCTTACGGTCAACACGAAGCACGGTGTTTACAAGGCAGAGCAGATGGAGCGTCTTGAGTATATGCCCAAGCATGGGGCATTGTTTGGTGTACCGTTTGAGAAAGTGATGCGTCGCAACCCTGTTTCGGTGTGTCTTTTCGGCAGGAACAATTTTGTTCCGACCATGGTTAACAATCAGATTTTCACTCAGGGATATTATGATGAGATAAAAGCTTTTGTCGATGCTGTCGAAGGCAGGCGCAACAGATGTTGCTCTTCATTCGGGGATATGGCCGGTACGTATGCCCTTATCGATGCCGTACGCCGTAGTTTGTGACGGCCTTGCCGAATGTTGTCTGTGCTATTTGTAATATATTGAAAATCAATAGCTTATCTTTGAGGGTGCAAAAGCTTACCTTTTGCCTCCTCAAAGACCGTCTTTTATCGGTCAAAAGCTAACCTTTTATCGGCCCAAAGGTAAGCTTTGGGTCTGCCGGCTGTTATGTGGTGCGCTGCAAGAGGCGGGCTTTGGCTTTTAAAGCGCTATCGCAGGTTACAGGATAATGATTTTAAGGATAATTCATACATTCAAAAAATTATTATCATGTTTTTATTCGTTAGTTTCGTTTATGTTTTGTATCTTTGTAGCCAAGATAGATGTGACGGATACTTGTGAAAAACAATCAGTACATGTATAACGAAGAAGCGATATTGCGGAAAATGGGCATTAAGGCTCTGAGCGAAATGCAGTCGGGCATGCGGAATGTCATGCTTGGCCGTGACGATGATATCGTGCTGCTTTCAGCTACAGGCAGCGGTAAAACGCTTGCATATCTGTTGCCGTTGGCAGGAATGATCAATGCCTCTTCAGACGTGTTGCAGGTTGTGGTAATCGTGCCCGGACGTGAACTTGCGTTGCAGTCTCACGATGTTCTGAAAGGCATGGGATGCGGACTGAGGTCAATGTGTCTTTACGGCGGCAGACCGGCCATGGACGAACATAGGGAGATGCGCAAGGTGATGCCTCACATAGTATTTGCCACTCCGGGGCGTCTTGTTGACCATTTGGATAAAGGTAACATTTCTCCTTCCGGTGTGAGATATGTCGTGATTGACGAATTTGACAAATGCTTGAAAATGGGTTTTGCCGATGAGATGCGTAAGGCTCTGGGTACATTGCGCGGAGTGAAACGCAGATTTCTGTTGTCAGCCACGGATGCCGAAGAGATACCGGATTTTGTCAATATGGGCAGGGTCAGGCGTCTTGATTATCTCAGCACAGACAAGACTTCCGGGCGTATCAGCACATATATTGTGAAAAGTCCGAATCGCGACAAACTGGACACATTGTATGACTTGCTGTGCAGTTTCGGCGTATCGAGCAGCATAGTATTCCTGAATTACCGCGACAGTGTGGAACGTGTCGGTGAATATCTTACCGATAAGGGCTTTGTTGTAAGCACTTTTCACGGAGGAATGGAGCAGGAAGCACGCGAGGACGCCATTTTTAAGTTTTCAAACGGGTCTGCCAGCGTACTTGTGGCGACAGATTTGGCTTCACGTGGGCTTGATATGCCCGGTGTAGACAACATTGTGCATTATCATCTGCCGGTTGGAGAAGATGAGTACATACACCGCATAGGACGCACCGCAAGGTGGGAGGCCTCAGGCCGGGCTTTTTTCCTGTTGGGGCCTGATGAGGAATTACCGGTATATGCCGGCAACGTACCTGATGTTTATGAGATACCCGCCGGGCCGTATGTGCCGCCGCGTCCGCGCATGGTTACATTATATATAGGTAAAGGGAAAAAAGACAAGGTGTCGCGTGGCGATGTTCTTGGATTCCTTTGCAAGACGGGCGGACTTGAAGGCAGTGATATCGGCCGTATTGACGTGCGTGAACGATGTGCTTATGCGGCCGTGAGCATCGACAAGTGGAAGGAGGCCGTAAAGCGTGCATCCGGAGAGAAGTTGAAAGGCATAAAGACGGTTGTAGAACACATAAAGTAACATTTTGTCATGTATTTTGCATAATTTAACTAAAATAATTATATAAATCAGATAAAGTTAGTAACTTTGCATCATTGAAAATAAAATCATTTAAAACCAATTATTACTATGAAGAAGTATAACTTTAACGCAGGTCCGTCAATGCTTCCGCGCGAGGTCATTGAGAATACGGCAAAGCAGATTTTGGATTTTAACGGTAGCGGTTTGTCTTTGGCAGAAATCAGTCACAGAGCAAAAGACTTCCAGCCTGTTGTTGATGAGGCTGTTGCCCTTATCAAGGAATTGCTTGATGTGCCCGAAGGCTATTCTGTACTCTTCCTCGGCGGCGGTGCTTCGCTTGAATTCTGCATGGTACCTTACAACTTCCTTATCAAGAAAGCTGCTTATCTCAATACCGGCACATGGGCAAAGAAGGCAATGAAAGAGGCTAAACTCTTCGGTGAGGTTGTTGAAGTTGCTTCTTCAGCCGATGCCAACTATACATACATACCAAAAGACTGGACATGCCCGACAGACGTTGATTATCTGCACGTTACAACAAACAATACCATTTACGGAACAGAAATTCGCAAAGAGCTTGACGTGCCTGTAAGACTTATCGGCGACATGTCATCGGATATCTTCAGCCGTCCCGTTGATGTAGCCAAGTATGATTGCATTTACGCCGGCGCACAGAAGAATCTCTCTATGGCAGGTGTGACAATCATCATCGTTAAAGACGATGCTTTGGGCAAAGCTCCGCGTGAGATTCCGACAATGCTCAATTATAAGACTCACGTAGAAAAAGGCTCTATGTTCAATACTCCTCCTGTAGTGCCGATTTATTGCTGTCTTGAGACTCTCCGCTGGATAAAGAAGATGGGCGGTGTTGAGGCTATGGACAAGCTGGCTCTTGAACGTGCAGACATGCTCTATTCAGAGATTGACAGGAACAAGCTGTTCCACGGCACTGTGGCAACTGAGGACAGGTCGGTTATGAACATCTGCTTCGTAATGAATGAAGAATATGCGGATTTGGAGAAACCGTTCTTCGAGTATGCTACATCTCAGGGTATGGTCGGCATCAAGGGACACCGTTCGGTAGGAGGCTTCCGCGCAAGCTGCTACAATGCACAGACCATTGAGGGTGTACAGGCTCTTATCAAGTGCATGAAAGACTTTGAAGCACAGCATTGATAATTTGTGAAGCCTGAAAAAGGTAAACAAATGGGAAGCATGTCGTGGCGACGACGCAGCGCAGCCTGGGTGGTGTCAACATGCTTCTCTTTTTGTTTGTCTGTAAAATCTAAACTTATATAATTAACCAATAAATCTATACATAAAATATGAAAGTTTTAGTTGCTACCGAAAAACCTTTTGCAGCAGTTGCAGTTGAAGGAATAAGGAAAGAAATAGAAGGAGCAGGCCACGAGCTGGTGCTTCTTGAGAAATATACAGATGCATCTCAGTTGCTTGACGCGGTTAAAGATGCCGATGCCATGATTGTACGTTCAGACAAGGTTACTCCTGCTGTGCTTGACGCAGCCCAAAATCTTAAAATAGTTGTACGTGCCGGTGCCGGATATGACAGCATTGATACGGCTTATGCCAAAGAAAAGGGCATAATCGTGGAGAATACCCCCGGACAGAATTCCAATGCCGTTGCAGAGCTTGTATTCGGTCTTTTGGTTTACACGGTGCGTAATTTCTATAATGGCAAGGCCGGTACAGAATTGAAAGAAAAGAAACTCGGAATCTTGGCTTTCGGTAACGTGGGACGTAACGTGGCACGCATAGCCAAAGGCTTTGGCATGGATGTTTATGCTTATGACGCCTTCTGCCCGAAGAATGTTATTGAAGAGGCCGGTGTTCACGCCGTTGACTCACAGGAAGAATTATTCAAATCATGTGACATTGTGTCTTTGCATATTCCTGCTACTGCCGAGACTAAGGGAAGCATCAATTATGCACTTGTCAACTTGATGGAAAAAGGCGGTATCGTAGTCAATACTGCACGCAAGGAAGTTATCAATGAGCCGGAACTGCTCAAACTTATGGCAGAGCGTGATGATCTGAAGTATATCACAGACATCAAACCGGATGCAGATGCAGAATTTGCAAAATTTGAAGGCCGTTATTTCAGTACTCCCAAGAAAATGGGCGCTCAGACAGCTGAAGCAAACATCAATGCCGGTATAGCTGCAGCAAAGCAGATCAATGCTTATTTCAAGGATGGCTGCACAAAATATCAGGTAAATAAGTAATGTATTGTTGTCTTATATCAGTTTAACGGATAAACAGTTATGGCTAAAATAAAACCGTTTAAAGGTGTACGCCCTCCCAAACAGTATGTCGAGGAGGTTGAATCAAGACCTTATGATGTGCTTGATTCGGAAGAGGCACGCAAGGAAGCCGGTGACAACGAGAAAAGTCTTTATCATATAATAAAACCGGAAATAGACTTTGCTCCCGGAACGAGTGAGTATGATCCGCGTGTGTATGAAAAAGCTGCGGAAAACTTCAGAAAGTTCCAGGAAAAAGGCTGGCTCGTGCAAGACGGCAAAGAACAGTATTATATCTATGCCCAGACGATGAACGGCAAGACACAGTACGGTCTCGTTGTTTGTGCTTATGTGGATGATTATCTTAACGGGGTGATTAAGAAGCATGAGTTGACACGTCGTGATAAAGAGGAAGACCGCATGAAGCATGTGCGTGTTAACAATGCCAATATAGAGCCGGTGTTCTTCGCTTATCCTGACAATGCCGTTCTCAATGATTTGATTATGCGGTATGCGCAGGCAGAGCCAGAGTATGATTTCATTGCTCCGATTGACGGCTTCCGCCATCAGTTCTGGGTAATATCAGACGATGCGGACATAGCCACTGTTACGGAAGAGTTTGCCAAGATGCCGTCTTTGTATATAGCAGATGGTCATCACCGTTCGGCCGCAGCTGCTCTTGTCGGCGCGGAGAAGGCAAAGCAAGATCCGAATCACAACGGAACAGAGGAATATAATTATTTCATGGCTGTATGCTTCCAGGCTTCCCAGCTTACAATATTGGATTATAACCGTGTGGTAAAAGACTTGAACGGCCTCACGTCAGAGCAGTTTATTGATGCTTTGAAGAAGAATTTCGACGTAGAGGAGAAAGGAGAGGGCATATACAAACCTGATCATCTGCATAATTTCTCGCTTTATCTTGACGGTAAGTGGTATAGCCTTACGGCAAAAGCCGGTACGTTTGACGATACAGATCCTATCGGTGTGCTTGATGTTGACATTTCGAGCCGTCTCATACTTGATGACATACTCGGTATAAAGGATTTGCGTTCAGACAAGCGTATAGATTTCGTTGGAGGTTTGCGCGGACTTGAAGAACTTAAACGCCGTGTAGACAGCGGTGAGATGCGTATGGCTTTGGCTTTGTATCCTGTAACGATGAAGCAGATTATGGATATAGCGGACAGCGGTAAGATAATGCCGCCTAAGGCTACATGGTTTGAGCCTAAACTGCGTTCAGGTCTGATTATACATAAGCTTTCGTAATGTTTTAATGTCTTGAATGGAAACTGACGAATTTAAGACGATAGTAAATATAGGCGAGGGAACTTACTCTGAAAAGCGGAGCAAGTTCCTCGCTTTTTCACATCATGTGGAAAGTGTTGATGAGGTAAAGGAGATTGTTCAGGCATATCGCAAGAAATATTATGATGCACGGCATGTGTGTTATGCTTATGTGCTGGGTGCGGACCGTGATGTTTTCAGAGCCAATGATGACGGTGAGCCGAGCAGTACTGCCGGAAAACCTATACTTGGTCAGATAAACAGCAATGGCCTTACAGACGTGCTTGTTGTTGTCGTGAGATATTATGGCGGCGTGAATCTTGGCACAGGCGGGCTTATTGTGGCATACAAGACGGCTGCTGCCGAGGCTTTGGCTGCATCAGAGGTGGTTACGAGGCAGGTTGAGACTGTTGTGACATATAGTTTCCCTTATGTGATGATGAATTCGGTAATGCGTGTCGTTAAGGACTTGAAGCCGCGGATAATATCACAGAATTATGACAGTACTTGTGAGATAAAGTTAGGAATAAGAAAGTCTGAAGCGGAAATGTTGAAAGCAAAGCTTGAAAAACTTTCATTTGAGTGAGATTTTTCTTTGCTATATGAAAAAATAATATTATCTTTGCACCCGTTAAAGTTGAGAGCGTCTTTACCGTTTTGTGAGACGCAGAATGTTAAAGGAAGATTGGCAGAGTGACCGAATGCGCTGGACTCGAAATCCGGTATACCCATTACGGGTATCGGGGGTTTGAATCCCTCATCTTCCGCAAAGCTGACAGCGGTTGTTTTTGATTTGTTGTGATAACTGTTGTTTATTGTTTTCTTCAGATCCTTTTTCTCGTTATTACATATATTATGACAGGTGCGCCCATTAAGGGTGTTATTGCATTGAGAGGTATTATGCCGTTTTCGCCCGGCATGACGCTGATAAGATTGCAGACAAGAGCCATAATAGCTCCGGCTGACATTGTGGCCGGTATGAGGTGTCTGTGATTGTCTGTGTTAAGTAACATGCGGGCGATGTGTGGAACGGCCAGACCGATAAATGCTATCGGACCGCAGAATGCAGTGGCGGAGGCTGTAAGCAATCCTGTGATGGCCAGTAGTTTGTTACGCAGATATTTTGTGTTTATGCCGAGATTCTCGGCATATTGCTCGCCAAGAAGCAGGGCGTTGAGTGGCTTTATTAATGTGACGGAACATAAGAGGCCGATAATCGTGACAAGTGAAAATACCGGAATCTGTTTCATCGGCACTCCTCCAAAATTGCCGAATCCCCACATCATGTATGAGTGTACTCCCTCTTCTGTGGAAAAGAAGTTCAAGAGAGAGATTGCCGAGGAAGCGAGATAGCCTATCATTATTCCTACAATGAGCAACATTACATTGTTTTTCACCATGCCGGCGAACAGTAATAACAGCACCATGACAGCTGAGGCTCCGATAAATGCGGCGGCAAGCACGGCCATAAATCCTGTCAGAGATACAGCTCCGACAGTTATTCCCCCGCCAAAGGCCAGAAGGACAAGTGCCACACCGAGACTTGCCCCACTGTTTATTCCGAAGATTGAAGGCCCGGCCAGGGGATTGCGGAACGCTGTCTGTAACAGCAGGCCGCTTACGGCTAATGAACTTCCGCACAATATAGCGGTAATGGTTTGCGGCAGTCTTGCCTGGGTCACAATATACTGCCACGCCTGATTGTCGCTGCCATTACCGAGAAGTATGTCGGCCACTTCTTTTGCAGGTATGTCTATCGAGCCGTATATCAGGTTTAGAATGAATAGCGGCACTATTGTCAGTGCCATTGATATGTTTAGTCTGGCGTTCTTGCTCATTATTGTTATTGCACCTTTATTTAATTGGTTGGAAGTATTTGGGTTTTCCGAGTTTAATATCCGGATGTGCAATTATGATGAAGTCACGCAATAACAGGTCAGGACTGAACGGTGTGTCTTCGTAGAATCTGTTACCGATGTTTGCCGTGTTGCATCCGTAGGCCTGTTTGTTCTTGAATGCTTTGAGCATCGCATATCCTTGATTTTCTGATAACAGTGAAGAATAAGTTGCCGCTTGTTTGCTTCCATATCTGAACATCCATATATCAGCATTGCCGGCCTTGTCAAGCACTGTCTCGAAAGTTAACGGCAGGCTTCCACTGCTGCTGTCTGAAGAAAAAGCATAACTTGCATTAGCGTCGGCAATGATTTTGCCTATTGTACTTTTTCCGGCCGGAACATACCATACAGGGCCGTTAACTTTGTCGATTATTACCGACGGGCGTGTTTCTGCCTTTTGCGCCATGGTTTTCAGCTTATTGTAATTGTTTTCCACTGAGTTGAAAATACTGTCAGCCTGATGTTCCGCACCAAACAGCATGCCATACAGTTTCATCCATTCAGCTCTGCCCAATGCCGATGTCTCCATATAATCGGCCGTTTCTATTATCGGGCGTCCCCATTCATGCAGACGTCCGTATCCGCCGCTGTTCTGGAAAGGAGATATAAGTATGGCATCGGCATTGGCCGAGATTATTTTTTCGAGTGTGGGAGTGGTGCCGTTGCCACAGTCTGTTATCACTCCTTTGTTGCAGAGAGCTTGGATTTGTGGTATATTGATATATTTTATGTCACATACGCCTTTGATTGCATCCCCTTTTCCTAACCGCATTATCAATGCACAGTGAACAGAAGTTGTGACGACAGCTCTTTTTATCGGGGTTATTACGGTTTCAGCCGACGGGTATTCTTCTTTTAATGCATCGAGTTTTTCTGAAGAAGAATTGTTCAGCGAGTCAGGTACAAGTATGTATGTATGCAATGTCCTGCCTTTGTTCCACGGGTCGTTCAGTCTGACCACGGTGTATGCTCCGTGTCTTATCATAGTAAGATGTCCGGCATATTTCAGCTTTATGGTGTCGCCGCCTGAATGTTCAGCCGTGGCAGTGCCTCCGCTGCACGAGCAACAGAGGGCAACTGCCACGACTGTAATGAAAAGCATGTTCTTTAATGAGTTCATGGGAGAACGGCCGTTGTGTAGTTAAATGCAAAAGCGGTAGGGCTCACTCCGGCCTCATATTGCCTTATAAGCTTACCTTCTGTAGAATATCTGTTGACGTAACCGTTGCTGTTATAGTCTGCATAGCCTGTATCGGGACTTAATCTGTAAGAAGCTATATATACTTCTCCGCTTATGTTGTCAACAGTTATTGCCGCCGGACTGTCGATGTCTTCGCCTGTGATGAAGGTTGTCTCTTCGTTTGTGGCAATATTATAGACGTTGAATGTCGGGGTTGTGCCTGATGATGTGTACGGTGCATTTATCGTGTATATCAAGCCGCGTTGCGCGTCTAAGGCCATCATCGTAGCATCAGCAACTTTGGTAACCTCTCCGCCGGCTATCTTGTATACGCCTGCCCCTACCTGATTCCACGATGCGTCATAGCTTCCGTAATCGAGCATGAAGAGCATGTTATCGTAACATGCGAGTCCTGTGGGGTTTCTGATGTTTTCATTCTTCTGTTCGGCAGCTGCGCCTGTGTTCAGGTTGATGGCTGAAACAGACGGATTAATACCCTGTCCGTAGTCAGAGTTTGCCACATAGAGCGTTTCTCCGTTTACGACCATGCCCTCGGGGTAAGAGCCTGCCTGATAAATGTCTGCCGCAGTATAAGCGGCAGTGTCGATGGCGGCGACATAGCCGTCAAACGTCGACAAGAACACATACCGGCCGGCTGCGGTCAGACGGCGTGGCATCTTGCCTTTGTCTCCGCCCATCAGTTCAGTGGTATTAATCTGCGTGATTGATTTCAGTGTATATCTGTCTGCAACCTCAACAGTGTTTTCACCTGTTACAACGATGTACAGCTTGCTCCCGTAAACAATGATATCGTTGGGAGTATTGCCGAGAGTTCTTTCGTTGGCCGTCCGGAATACGTTCTGTACCGCATCGCCGTTTCTGCTGATGTACGTCAGACTGCCGGGTATTACGGAGCCGGAGTTGCCTGAGTTTACAAGGAAAAGTCCTTCCGTAACAGGCACCGGCTGCGGTGCAGGCGACGGATTGTCGTCATCATCACTATCACTGCATGCGGTGATGAGCGAGGCGCTCATGGCGGCAATTGCCGCGATGGATAAAAATTTCTTCATTTTCAGTCTTTCGTTTTTTTTTGATAGTTATACATTGATGTTGATTACTTGTCAGAATCTGTAACCTACGGCCATTTGCCAGCTTCTTCCGGGCATGGGGTAATGCCCCACTATCTCATACTGTTTGTCGAGAAGATTCTTTATGTCGGCTCTGACCTCAAGCACTCCCCTGCCGCACCGCCATTCGCGGTATGCCGTGATTCCTATTTCGGCGTAGCCGGCTATGCGTGTCCCGTCATAATGCTCGTTGTTTGTGTACCGGTGGCTCATGCCATGGCCGTGAACGGTGACGTTAACCCACGGATTCTCAAAGTTGACCGCAGCACTGCCTTGATGTTCAGGTATGTATGCTATCTGGTTGCCGTAGTATGGCGACTCTCCGTCAGTTCTGTTTTCCGACCGTTGCCACGTATAGTTTATGTTGGCGTTAAGCGTGCAGCCATGGCCGAAGCCGTGAGACAGTGATGCTTCAGCCTCTATGCCGCGGCCCTTTACCTTACCTACATTGACAGTCCTCCATATAAACATGTTGTATGGCACGGCCACAATCTTGTCTGTCACCTTATTGACATATCCGTCAGCCGAGACTCTGAAGCGTGACGACCTGCCGCAGCTGCGCGTCCATGTCAGTCCGAGGTTTATCTGGTCGGTGCTTTCAGGCAGCAGGTCGGTGCTGCCGTAATGATAATAATACAATTCGTTGAATGTCGGCGCACGGAATATATTCTTGTATGACATGCGTGCATACAGCTCTTCCCCGGGCAGCAGACGATATGACACCGATGCCGAAGGCGACAGCCTGCTCATGTTGCCGGCGGCAGGCCCGTCTTCGGCATTGTTGAGATAAACCGACATCAGCAGGCGCGCCACGGCCGTAAGGCGAGAGTCCTTGTAGCGTGCGGCGAGAGTCTGCAACACTGTGTGCCGTCTCGGGCGGGTGTCGGCAGACAGGCTGCTGTTCAGATTGTTGAAAATGTAGTCTGCCGAATAGTTGAACGCCCATTTTCTCAACGGCGTGTACAGCAGGCAGGCCGATGTGTAAGCTTCGTGCTGCCGGTAGCAGGCATCCTTTATTCCGCCTTTGTATGTGCCGTCGGTATATTCGGACGAGGCCCGGTTAAACTTGGCATTGATTCTGAGCGCCAGGTTGCCGTCGTTCCATGTGCGGTATTGCGCCTGTACAAAGCAGTTTATGTCGTGCAGGCGCTCGTTGCTTATGTCGGTGTAATATCTTACCTGCCCCGGCAGCTGCCTGTTGTTGTCATAATAATATGCCTTGGCCTCGAGCCTGCTTCGCCGTGACGGGCGCCATGCTATTGACGCCTCGCCGTGACCGGACTTCATGCGGCTGTTGGTGCGTGTTTGTCGTGTTATGGTATTGGCGTTGCGCAGCGTGAACGGATAGTCGTTGTCAGCGTAGACATATTCGCCGGTAAGGGCCAGTGTCAGTCTGTCGCTGCAGTTCCGGCTGTAACGTATGAACGGACTGATATATCCGAACGAACCGGCCTTGATCTGTGCCGTGACATGCGGTGACCTGTCGGCCGGAGGCGGCACGGCCGTGCTTATGACCAGCATCGACGCATAGGCCGCATTGCGTGCCGGTATGAATATGTCGTCGTCGGCGCCTACAGTCAGGGCTATGCTGCCGGCGTTTTCGATTGAATAGCGTGACACGTCAGTTTCGCCGGTCTGACAGTCGCTGACGACAATACCGTCATAGCTTACACCCGTATGTCCTGCCCCGAAGCCTCTTACAGATACCGTTTTTACGCCTCCTGCGCCGCCATAGTCACGCAGGGTGACGCCCGGCATGCGGTGTAAGGCGTCTGCCATGTCTGCCACGCCCAGCCTCAGCATGTTCTCTGTGTCAACGATGTGCAGCGGCGCTGCCGATGACGTGAGGTTGTTGCGCATGCTTTCGGTTACAGTCACTCCGGCAAGGCGTCTGCCGCCGGATATACTGTCAGTACTCTGGGCGGCAGCCGTAACGCACGCGGCACAGGACGCAGCAGCTGCATACAATAGTTTTCTTATATGTGTCAATTTCGTAAAAAAGTAATGCACAACCTTCCTCGAGGCAGTGAATTATACATAAAACCGACGGCAGGTCTTCTGACTTCGCTGTCTTAAGAGCTGGCGGCCTTCCCGGCGTAAAAAATGTGCCAGTGGCTGTGTGTCAACCCTGAAAATGACGGCTCACAGCAGCGGGACTGTACGGGACTTTCACCCGTTTCCCTTTTAATCTAACGTTAATGTATGAACCAATCGGCTCTGCAAAGGTAAATAATATAATGGGTATATGCAAGAAATGTTCTGCATTTTGTCGAAAAACGATATTAAAACAGGCATGTATCAGGAATAAGCGACTTATGAGCCTTTCTTATAGAGGGGGGGGTAATTATTCCGTTGGACAGCCCTATATGACAGGAATGCGTAAAATGAGCCGCAAAACAATGAAAAAGTAAGTTTAATTTTATATTTTTGTAAACAGCAAAAGAAAGTACGGATCAGGGCTTTGATGCCCTGTTCCATAACACGGAAGTAATGATTAGCCGTTTTGTTAACGTGCCGAGCGAACCGATAGCGTTGTCGGCCATCGAGCATATTGCCAAATACCTGCCCCGTGCGATGAAGGACGGCAACGACATTGAAGCCCGTGAAGCCGTAGCCTACGGCAGCACCACCGCCGAACATTCGATGGAACACGCCATGAGTGCCTACCACTATGATTTGCCGCACGGCGCAGGGCTGATTATGATTTCCAACGAGTTCTACCGCTTATTCGTGGAACGCCACGCCTGCGACGGACAGTTCATCAAGATGGCGCGTGCGATGGGCATGAAAGATGCCGACAAGCCCGAAGACTTTCTGACCGCGCTTACCGACTTGCAGAAAGCCTGCGGCGTAGATAACTTGAAGATGAGAGACTATGGCATCCGCAAGGAAGAGTGTGACACGCTGGCACGCAACGCCCGTGAAACGATGGGAGGTCTCTTTGCCGCCAACCCCTGCGAGATGTCGCATGAGGATTGCGCGGGTATTTTTGAGAGAGCTTACCGATAAGAAATGCGAATACTGAAACAAGGACCGGCAGGGTTAAAAGCCATCTGTCGGTCCCTATTATTTTGATTTAGAAGTTCTCTGAAATTATTTATTGCTCCCTGCTTCAATCTTCTTGATGAACTTTGCCGGATTGCCGCCTACGACGC
>CALNFG010000042.1 GCA_939792625.1 uncultured Prevotella sp. | reverse complement strand
CGATACTCCCACGGCTATGATGGCGATGGGGATTGCGGCCTCGAACACCTGTCCCACGCGCAGACCGAGGTATGCGGCTGCTGCCGAGAACAGTATTGTCATCAACACTCCCCACGTTACCGACCAGCCGTTGACTTCGGGGTAGGTCTTCCTGGGGTCCATTATTGGGCGATACTCCTCGCCTTCCTTCAGTTCGCGGAAAGCGTTGTCGGGGAGCCGCACGTCATTCTTTTCCAAGTCTTTCATAGTTGTTGCTTATTTAGATGTTTGTTCTTACATGTGGCGGCGGCCGCCTCTGCCTGTGTTCCGGCAGGTGTCGCGGCCGGCATATATCGGCGCAAAATTAAGAAAAATATTGTTTATTGAGAAACGAAATGTGTTTTTTCTTTAATATGAATTAAGGAAGCAAGAAACTGTATTGATTTTTTTGTTAAATGTATTGAGATGTGTTTCCGGGATGTTTCCGCTTGCTGTTTGAGTAAGTTTGGCAGGTCAAACGTAGGAAACAGCAAGCGGAAACATCCCGGAAAGACGCTCAAGACGTTAACAAATAACCATGCTGTTTCATCAAAAAACGAGTTCCGTAAAAAATCAAAACAGTTTTTAAGATGGTGACTGCTTCTTGTGGCGGTCATAGACTATTATCCGTCATGCTGCGTGTCAAAAATCACGGTTGTGCGGAAGCTTGTCTTTTGCTTCACGAAAGGTAAGCTTTTGCACGGTAAAAGGTAAGCTTTCGCGCCGCGAAAGCTTACCTTTTGTCCGGCTGGAGATAAACCGCTGATGCTCAGGCTGTTGTCTCTGTGTCAAAGATCAAGGCCGCTCACCGTCCCATCAGCTCGCCGTAGAGTTGCCTCATTCCCTCGGATGCGCCCTTCATGATGTGGCGCACGTCGTGGCGTCCGGCAGCCATGACGGGCTTGGGGTCGATGAGCCATACCGGTGTTCCCTGTGCCACATACTGCACGAGGCCGGCCGCCGGATAGACGTTGAGCGACGTGCCGATGATGACGAACATGTCGGCGCGTGAGGCATAGTCGGCTGCCACGGTGATGTTGGGCACGGCTTCGCCGAAAAATACGATGTAAGGTCTCAGCAGCGAGCCGTCGGCAGCCTTTTCGCCGGGCTTCACTTCAAGATTGTCGGGTGTCAGTGTGCGCAGGCTGTCAGGGTCTTCCGTGTCGCGGCTCGAGCATACCTTCATCAGTTCGCCGTGCAGATGGATTACGTGCGAGCTGCCCGCCGCCTCGTGCAGGTTGTCCACGTTCTGCGTCACCACGGTGACCTCGTACTTCTCTTCAAGTGCGGCCACGAGGCGGTGACCCTCGTTGGGCCCGGCCTGCACGAGTTTTTTGCGCAGCATGTTGTAAAAGTTGTTCACATAGACAGGGTCGCGTTCCCAAGCCTCGTGCGTGGCCACGCGTGCCACGGGATAGTTCTCCCACAGTCCGTCGGCGTCGCGGAAGGTGCTGAGACCGCTTTCCACCGACATCCCGGCACCGGTAAGTACAACGATTCTTTTCATAGCAAAATGTTTGTTTAAAAATATGCAGGCTCGCGCCATACTATTAACTTTCCACAAAATTAGTGATTTTTCTTCAATAATAATGCCGTAATCGGATAAAAATACTACCTTTGCACGGTTTTAATTAAGGTAAAGAAACTAAAACTCAACTAAGAATGGACAAGTTAAGTTACGCTTTGGGACTGGGCATCGGACGCCAGCTGGCGCAGATGGGAGCAACAGGGCTCGACATTGACGATTTTGCCACAGCCATCAAAGACGTGCTGGCTGGAGCCGGACTCAAGGTATCGGACAGCGAAGCGCAGTTAATAGTACAGGACTTCTTCCGCAAGCAGGAGGAGAAAGCACAGGCGGCAAGAGCCGAAAAGGGTAAGACGGCCAAGGCCGAGGGTGAGAAATATCTTGCCGACAATGCCCTGAAAGACGGCGTTGTGACCCTGCCCAGCGGACTGCAGTATAAGGTGCTGCGCGAAGGCAACGGACATAAGCCGAAGGCAACTGACAAGGTAAAGTGCCACTACGAAGGCTTCCTCATCGACGGCACCGTGTTTGACAGCAGCATACAGCGTGGAGAGCCCGCCGTGTTCCCCCTCAACCAGGTGATAGCCGGATGGACGGAGGGACTGCAGCTCATGCAGGAGGGCGCAAAATACCGCTTCTTCATACCTTACCATCTCGGTTACGGCGAACACGGGGCAGGCGCTTCTATACCGCCGTTTGCCACACTCGTGTTCGACGTGGAACTGATAGAGGTTATGTAGTCGGCCGGCTGTCAAAGGTAAAAAAGATAATTTAACAAAAACAATAACAGAAATGAAAAAACTTACATTCGCAGCCGCAATAGCTGTTGCTGCCGCCACATTCGTGTCTTGCGGCAACTCTACACCCAAGGCTGACCTGAAGAACGACGTCGACACCGTAAGCTACGCTATCGGTATGGCGCAGACACAGGGCCTGAAAGACTATCTCGTGAGAGGACTTGGCGTTGACACTGCCTACATGGACGAATTCTTCCGCGGACTCAACGCGGGCGTCAATGCGGGCGACGACAAGAAGAAGGCTGCCTACTATGCCGGCATACAGATAGGCCAACAGATTTCAAACCAGATGCTCAAGGGCATCAACCACCAGCTCTTCGGCGATGACTCTACCAAGACCATCTCTCTGAAGAACTTCATGGCAGGCTTCTACAGCGGTACGCTCGACAAGGGCGGACTCATGACCCAGGAGCAGGCACAGCAGGTGCTGCGCGTAAAGATGCCCGTCATCAAGGCCAAGGCCATGGAGGAACAGTATGGCGAGAACAAGAAGGCAGGCGAGAAGTTCCTTGCCGACTATGCCAAGAAAGCCGGCGTGAAGAAGCTGGGCAAGGGCGTGCTGTACACAGTCATCAAGGAAGGCAGCGGCGCACTGCCTACCGATACGTCGTGGGTAAGAGTGCATTATGAAGGAAAGACGATTGACGGCAAGGTGTTCGACAGCTCTTACGAGCGCAAGGAGCCTGTGACGCTGCGCGCCAACCAGGTGATACCGGGCTGGACTGAGGCTCTCACACACATGCCTGTGGGCAGCACGTGGGAGGTTGTTATACCTCAGGAGCAGGCATACGCCGACCGCGAGACTCCGCAAATCAAACCGTTCTCGGCTCTTATATTCAAGATTGAGCTTATCGGACTGGGACGCGGAAAATAAACTGCCGGCATAACGCCCGTTGCCGCCAGGCGGCCGCGGGACAAGCATATAAGGAAGTAAAGACATGAACAAGACTCTTATCATGGCGCTCGCCTTTACGGCGGGCGCTCTTTTCAATGCCGCTGATGCGGCCGGAAAGAAAAAGAAGGAACAGAAAAACACTGGCGGTCCGGCCGCCCGGGTAGAGCTGAAGACGGCTTCCGACTCGCTCAGCTATTCGGCCGGAATGGTGCGTACGGACGGCCTTGTGCCTTATCTGCAGCAGAGTTTCGGTGTCGATACGGCATACATGGCCGACTTCATACGCGGCTTCGAGGACGCCACGGCCAATGGCTTCGCCGACAGAAACAAGGCTTACTATGCCGGAGAGCAGATAGCCATGATGGTAAGTGAGCGCATGCTGCCGTTCATCAAGGAAGAGTTTGCCGGCAGAGCCGATTCTGTTGACACCCGGCTTTTCTACCGCGGATTCACCGATGCCCTGCGCAAGGTCCACGCCACCATGAGTCCTGACACGGCTAAGGCATACTTCGACACGGCCTTCAAGCAGGCCGTCGACGATCGCAACGCCGCCAACAAGAAGGCCGGCGAGGATTTTCTGGCTGCCAACAAGACACAGCCGGGCGTGGTGGAGCTGCCCAGCGGACTGCAGTATAAGATTCTCACACGCGGCTCCGGCGCCGTGCCTGCCGCCAACGACGAGGTTACCGTTAAATATGAAGGCCGCCTGATAGACGGCACGGTGTTTGACAGCAGCTACGAACGGCCCGGAGAAACGTCGAAGTTCCGTCCCGACCAGGTAATCAAGGGATGGACCGAGGCTCTCACCATGATGCCCGTCGGCAGCAAGTGGGAACTGTACATACCTTACAACCTGGCATACGGCGAGCGTCAGGCGGGTAAAATCAAGCCTTACAGCGCACTGATATTTACCGTAGAGATGGTAAGCATAAAGAATACGGCTGCCGCAAAGACGGGCGCGGAGACTAAGGCCAAGACCGGCGCCACGCTGCGCGAGACGGCCCGGCACAGGACCGGGGCAGGCGCACGTGCCGGCCGCGTGAAAACCGATGCGGCAAAAGCCAAAACGACAACGGCTACAAAAGCATTACCTAACAAATAACTCTTGATTGTCATGAACAGAGAGGGGAGACCGCCAAAAGTCTCCCTTTTTTATTTCATAATGCCTTGATTCTGAGATTTTTTATGTCAAAATGTTGTGCATCTCATTTTTAATACGTAAATTTGCTCACATTAATAAATAATGTAACGGTGACGGAACAAACAAAGAAAAAATCAAAATATAAACCTTAAAGATGGAAAAAATAGATAGCCTCGACAGGAAAATTCTCAGCATCTTGTCAAAGAATGCCCGAATACCTTTCAAGGACGTGGCCGCCGAGTGCGGTGTGTCACGTGCCGCAATACATCAGCGTGTGCAGCATCTCATAGAGAACGGCGTGATAACAGGCAGCGGATTTGATGTGAATGCCAAAAGCCTCGGATATACAACATGCACGTACGTTGGCATAACGCTTGAAAGAGGAAGCATGTACAAGTCTGTCGTGGAGCGCCTTGAACACATTCCCGAAATAGTGGAATGTCACTTCACCACCGGTCCTTACACCATGCTCGTAAAGCTCTACGCACGCGACAACGAACAGCTCATGGACCTGCTCAACAACCAGATGCAGGGCATAACGGGAGTGGTGGCTACCGAAACACTCATATCGCTCGAGCAGAGCATCAAGAGGGAAGTGCCTGTGCCCCAGGAAGCCAAGAGATAAATAGGAGTGACATGCGATGAAGCCATTTGACCTAAGCGAATGCCTGAAAAACATCTACTCACGTTATCCTGAAGCTGAAAGCAAGCCTCTGATAGGTCTTACCGGCAATTTTGCCGATGGTGAGGCACGTCTTGTCGACCGCTATTACAAATCGGTGGCCGCCGCAGGAGGTGTGCCGGTAATCATTCCGCCGGTGGCCGACAGTGATGTGATAATCAACACGCTCGACAGTATTGACGGATTAGTGCTTACGGGCGGGGGAGACGTTAATCCGCTGTGGGCCGGCGAGGAGCCGTCGCCACGGCTGCACGGCATCAACCGTGAGCGTGACAAGGCTGAGCTGCTGACTGTGCGCCTGGCGTACAACCGGCAGATACCTATGCTCGGGATATGCCGCGGCATGCAGGTGCTGGCCACGGCGCTGGACGGGGAAGTGGAACAGGACATAACCGAAGGCTTTGCCTGCGGGCGCATAGGTACGGCCGCAGCAGAAGGCGGTGGGGCCGGACCCCTTAAACACAGTCAGGACGCCGACCGGCGCGAGCCTACGCATACGGTGAGCATTCTGCCGGGCACGGTTCTTTCTTCACTGTACGGAACGGACAGGCTTGCCGTCAATTCGTTGCACCATCAGGCAGTGAGAGACGGCGGACAACAGTTCATGGTGTCGGCAACTGCTCCCGACGGTGTTATCGAGGCCATGGAGAGCAGCCGGCATAAGGCAGTCATGGGCGTGCAGTGGCATCCGGAATGGCTTGAAGACAGTGGCCTGGCGCTGTTCCGCTGGCTGGTGGACAGAGCGGCAGAGTTCGGCCGGGCGAAAAGTCTTCACCGGCGTATGCTTACTCTCGACACTCACTGTGACACGCCGATGTTCTTTCCGCAGGGCATACACTTCGAACAGCGTGACCCGCACATCCTTGTAGACATGCACAAGATGGCCGAAGGACGGCAGGACGCCGTCATCATGGCCGCATATCTGCCGCAGCCGAAGATTGGCGAGGCTTTCTCGTCGAAAGTGGCGTTTAAGGTAAACAGCCCCACAGAGTATGCCGACCTTATCTTCGACAAGATAGAAGCCATCGTGAAGGCCAACAGCCATTATGTCAGCATAGCCCGCACACCTACCGATCTGTATGAAGACAAACGCCGGGGGCGACATTCTATAATGTTCGGAATAGAGAACGGCCTTGCACTTAACCATGATATAAATAATGTGAGACACTTCGCCCAGCGCGGAGTGGTGTATATCACGCTCTGTCATAACGGCGACAACGACATCTGCGACAGTGTGCGTGGATGCTCGACACACAATGGCGTGAGCCGTTTCGGAGAACAGGTGATAGCCGAGATGAACCGACAGGGGATTATGGTGGACATGAGCCACGCCGGAGAGAAGAGTTTCTACGACGCTCTCGACATCAGCACGAAGCCCATAGTGTGCAGTCACAGCAACTGTAAGGCATTGTGTGATGTGCCGCGTAACCTTACCGACGAGCAGCTGAAAGCGCTTGCCTCACATGGCGGAGTGGCCCACATCACGCTTTATCACGGTTTTCTGCGCAATGACGGACATGAGGCGAGCATACTCGATGCCATTGCTCATCTTGAGCATGCCATAAAGATAATGGGTGTGGAGCATGTCGGACTCGGCTCAGACTTCGACGGTGACGGCGGAATCAGCGGTCTGGCAGACTCGTCGGAGATGATTAACTTCACGATGCATCTTCTCCGCCGCCGGTACAACGAGCGCGACATAGCCCGTATATGGGGAGGAAACTGGCTCAGGGTGATGGCTAAGGTGCAGGACGTGAGGCATAAATGATGAGGTGCAGGGCGGTCTGTGCATGCGGCATAACTGTGATTGTGAGGCAAGACGGTCTGCAGATTGTTGAATATTAAAAAACAAACAATATGAGAAATAATATTTTCATGCTGTTGATGGTGTTGCTTCTGGCGGCCTGCAACAGCAACAAGAAAGCTGCTGCCGACGGCGGCGATGAAATCACCGGACAGCCTGTTGGTCCTGTGTTCAATGCCGACAGCGCATATACATTCTGTGCAAAGCAGTGTGATTTCGGTCCGCGTTTGATGAATACCGACGCTCATGAACGTTGCGGAAAATGGATTGCTGACAAGTTCAGGCAGTACGGATGCACCGTGACTTTGCAGGAAGCGACACTTGACGGATATGACGGAACACCGCTGAAAAGCACCAACATAATAGCAAGTCATCGTCCGGAACAGACCGAACGCATACTCTTGTGCGCACATTGGGACAGCCGCCCCTGGGCCGACAATGACCCTGACAGTGCCAACTGGCGTAAACCGGTCATGGGAGCGAACGACGGTGCGAGCGGCGTAGCCGTGATGCTGGAGGTTGCAAGACTGCTTGCTGCCGATACTGCAAAGCTTGCCGTGGGTGTTGATTTTGTGTGTTTCGATGCCGAAGACTGGGGCGTGCCGCGCTGGAGTGATGTCTCCGACAACGGCGATTCATGGGCATTGGGGGCTCAATACTGGTCGGCCAATCCTCACAAGCCAGGTTACAAGGCGCGTTTCGGCATCTTGCTCGACATGGTTGGCGGTCAGGGAGCGCAGTTCTGGCGTGAAGGCATGTCGATGCAGTATGCTCCCGACATAGTGAAAAAAGTATGGCAGGCTGCTGAGACGGCAGGCTATGGCAGCATGTTTGTTGACCGCGACGGTGCATACGTTACCGATGATCATATTCCGGTTAACGAAAAGGCGAAGATACCGACGGTTGATATCGTGGCGTATTATCCTGATTGCCAGACGAGCAGTTTCGGTCCGACGTGGCATACGGTGAACGACACGATGGAAAACATTGACAAGTCAACACTCGGAGCGGTGGGACAGACCGTGATACAGGTACTGTATTCTGAGAAATAAGGCTGCGTAACGTTGCCTGCGGAGTAAGATATGAAAAGCCGTCTGCGGTGTGGACAATGCACCGCAGACGGCTTTTCTTTGTATGTGAGATGCTGTTCCGGCTTTCGTCAGAGCTGTCCAGCCTCGACCATCAGTACCACCCGTTCGGTCAGTCGGTCGGTTTTTTCAGGGTCATATTTCTTTGTGAGACTTGCGCCGAAAGCCCATGCAAAAGCCTGATAGAAGCCTGCGCGTACCGGACTGATGAATGCCCGTATCAAGTCGTAGGCTGAAGAGTTACATTCGCGGTAAACCAGTTTGATGAGAAGTTTGCCCTGCGAGTAAGTAAGTTTCTTCATGCGTGGCGTGTATCTGCGCTTGATATCTTCCTCAACGCGTTTCATGTGTTCGTCGCGTGCTTTCTTGTTGGGCAGTGTCTGCAGGTATTCGTATGTCTCGATGATTATCTTGTTCACCTCCTTTGCTATCGGCAGAACTTTCTTTACGTTTCTTACAAGACGGTTGTATGCCATTCGGCGGCGCGCGTTTTTAAATACCGGACTGGGATATACATAAACGTTGTTCAGCTCGACATATTGAACACTGTCGCCATCGAGCAGCACCTTGCCAACCTTGATGTTGGCCTCGAACACCGGCCCGGTGCCGTCGGCATCGTTGCCGGCTGTCGCAATGGCGTCGTTGTCACTGTCTGTCTGGGCCGTTGCCGCCGCAGGCAGCAGCAAGGCAAAAGCCGTTAAGACTATGTTTAAAGGTCGTCTCATGGGTGCAAAAATAGTGTTTTTGACCGAAACCTGTACATTTCAGGTAGTTAAAGTAGTTAAAGTGGTAATGGTGTACAGGCGTAAATGCGTGACAGACAGACGCGATGACACTGTTGTTGGCGGACGGCCGGCGGTCAGCACACACGCCGTGCCACAGCCATAAGGACATAATACATCACCACTCCGGTTACAAGACCGGCTATGGCGTCTATCGCGTAATGAGCCTGTATGTAAACGGTGGACAAGCACAGCAGGATGTAAAACGGCATTAGGATGTAGAACAGGTGGCGGTTGCGTGTGCGCCACACCAGCAGCATCAGAACCGTGCTTATGCCGACATGACTGCTCGGAAATGCCGCAGTCGGGCGTTCGCCTGCTTCTTTGGCGCTTTCAACCATCTGATAGAACACTCCGTCGCTGTAACCGGGTGTGGGCAGGCAGTCCTGATAGTAGTTGAAATGGTCGTGTACGTTGGGGAACACGCCCTGCGCTATGTCTGAAAGGCCCACTGCATTGTAATAGAACGTAGGTCCGGTGACGGGCAGGAACAGATATATCAGGTAATAGATGAAGAACGCTGTGAAGATGACAAACGCCGCGCGTTCGAACTCTCCGTAGTGCCATCCGAAATAAAACACCACGACAAGTACTATCATCGGGTAATATGCGGCGTAGCCCATGCTCATCAGTTCGCTCACCACGGGCCATGGCATCATCTTGCAGAAAAGCAAAGCCGGCTGGCATCCGAAGATTTGCTGCTCCCAGCCGGCGAACAGGTGGTCGAGGTTGGGCAGCATGCGGTTAATCTCGTAAGTGTCCGGATACCACCATCCGAGCAGTGCCATCTGTGCTGCAATGCGCAGAAAGAATGTCAGGCGGCATGGCATCATGCGGTAGACAGCCCACATGGAAATGGTGATGACGGCCACGCGGACACGTCCCCAAATCATTGCGTCCGGATTTTCGGTCTTTGTATAAGTGAAGAATATTATCAGCAGAGTCAGCGCCATATAGCCCGCCATTACCCATTCGAGAGGCAGCAAGCCTTTGTGCGGGTGTTTGTCGATGGCGAAGAGCTGCTTTACAAACTTTATCATTGCTTTTTTATGGTTGTGGTTTTGGGGATGGTGAGAATGTGGCGTGCTGTTGAGCTTGCCGTTTTCTGCATGGCAGCGGCATCAGAGCCACTTGTTTTCCTTGTACCATGCGGCTGTTTCTTTCACTCCGCGTCTCAGGTCGTATTGTGGTCTGTAGCCGAGTTCGCTCATGGCCGGATTGATGTCGCACCGCCAGTTGCGCTGTTTCATTATTTTATATTTGTCGTTGTTCAGTGCCGTCATGCTGCCCGTCAGCCGTCCCGCCAGTTCGCCTGCGGCCGTGACTGCCCGCAGGAGCCATAACGGTGCTTTGATGCGCAGCATCCACGGGTTGCCCAGTTCGTGCCGTATGAGGTCGCTGAAGTCGCGCGACGAGTACACGTTGCCGTCGCTTACGAAGTATCGCGCTCTGTTGTTTCCGTGTTCAAGTGCGAGCATCACGGCCTGCACAAGGTCTTTCACGTAGATGAACGTAAGGTCTTGCGGCTTCAGCCCCGCGGCGAAGTCGACATGCCGTTTTATGCTCTCGAACATCATGAAATAGTCTTTCTCACGCGGCCCGTACACTCCTGTGGGACGCAGTATGATGAAAGGAAAGTTCTTCATTGCGTCGAGTGCCGCTTCTGCGGCCAGTTTGCTGTGTCCGTAGGCCGTGTCGGGGCACGGCTTGTCGCTGCCGGTTATCTCGGTGTAAGGCATGTTTTCCTTTACCGGACCGCACACGCTGAGGCTGCTTATGAACACAAAGCGGCTCAGGCCGGGGCACGTCTTGCTTACGGCGGCGGCCAGGTTGACGGTGCCTTTGGTGTTTACGCGGAAGAAGTCTCCGGCATGTTTGCATTTTGTTGCGCCTGCGGCATGTACCACATAATCGAAGTCGTGGCCGTTGAGTTGCCGTTCGAGTTCGGCATGACTGTCCAGATTTAGTTCAATGAAGTTGATCCTGTTGTCTGTGAGATATTGTCTCGAACTGCTTTTGCGTACGGCAGCCCACGTGTCAAATCCTTGCCGGAGAGCTTCTTCGACGATGAAGCTGCCGATGAAGCCGCTTGCTCCGGTTATCAGTATCTTCTTATGCGGCATGTGTTAAAATAACGTTACAGGCTGCAAAGGTACATAAAAAGGTGAAAAGGAGAAGAAAAGAAAAGGTGAAAAAAGCAAAATACGAAATAAAGGTCAGAAAGTAGGAAAGTGAGAAGGTGGGTTCACATTCTATGTTTACCTTTCTCACCTTCTCACTTTTCTCGTTTTTCCACTTTCTCACCTTCTTACTTCATGTATTCCGTGAAGTCGGTCAGGTGCATGTCGCCCTTGCGTGCCAGAGTGTCGTGCATGGCGAAAGCTGCGGTCAGGCCGTGGCGTGTGTGTCCGCATGCGGCGATTCTGAGATATTCGCGCAGCAGCGGGCGGTAGTCCGGATGGGCACAGTTCTCGATGATGAGGCGTGCGCGCTCCATCGGGCTTTTGCCTCTCAGGTCGGCCACGCCCTGTTCCGTGACAATCACGTTCACGTCGTGTTCCGAGCTGTCCTGATGGCTGACGAACGGCACTATCGAGCTGATGAGTCCTCCCTTTGCCGTCGACGGACAGGTAAAGATGCTGATGTAAGCGTTGCGCTCGAAGTCGCCCGAACCGCCTATGCCGTTCATCATCTTTGTGCCCGATATGTGTGTGGAGTTGGCGTTGCCGTAGATGTCCACCTCTATGGCTGTGTTTATGGCGATGACGCCCAGCCTGCGTATCACCTCCGGCGAGTTGGATATCTCGCTGGGGCGGAGCGTTAGATGCTGCTTGAAGTAGTCTATGTTGTCGTAAATCTGTTTCAGACATCCGTTTGAAACTGTCAGCGAGCATGAGGATGCGTCCTTTACGCGGCCTTCCAGCATCATGCCGACAACGCTGTCCTGCAGCACTTCGGTGTAGATGTTGAAGTCGGGCACGCTCTTCTCATGGCCCAGTGCGCCCAGTATGGCGTTGGCCGTGCTGCCCACGCCGCTCTGCAGGGGCAGGAACGATGACGGTATGATGCCGCGCTTCATGTCGCCGACAAGGAACTGGGCCACGTTATGGCCTATCTCGTCAGTCACAGGGTCAGAGTCTTTGAAGGGTCTGGCCTCGTCAGCGATGTTACATTCAACCACGCCTGCTATCTTGTCGGCGTCAATCTCGACGTAAGGTGTGCCTATGCGGTCGCTTACGTGTGTGATGGGTATTGGCTGGCGCAGCGGCGGGTCAAGTGGCTCGTAGACGTCGTGCAGATGTTTTGCCTCGGGGCTGTGGAACGAGTTAAGCTCCAGGATGACGTGTTTGGCCAGACGTGCCACTGTCGGGCTTATGCCTCCTGCGGCTGTGAGGTAGGCGCGGCATTTTGTTTCGCCCTCGTCTATGTCGCACACTTCAAGTATGGCCCAGTCTATCTGTCCCATGAAGCCGTAGCGCAGTTCCTGTGCCATCTGGCTCAGGTGTATGTCGTTGTAGGCTATCTCGCCGGCGTTGACATGGCGGCGGAAGTCACCGTTTGTCGTGTATGGTGCGCGGTAAGCTATGGCCTGCGCGTTCGAGAGGTCGCCGTCGGCGCTCTGGCCGGTCGATGCGCCGGTGAAGAGGCCTATCTTAAACTCGCGTCCGGCCTCGTGTTCGGCCTGCGCTATCTTGGCCAGCTCTTTGGTCACGGCTTTGGCCGTACCCGCCGGGGTAAATCCGCTAAGGCCTATATTCTGGCCGTTGCGTATCATTGCGGCAGCCTCGGCCGCCGTCATGCGTTTATATGCCATAATTAAGGTAAATGTGTTAAGTTTATGTTATTTCATATTTCAAACATTTGCAAAGTTAGGGATTTTTTTCGATTAATGTATGCGAAAATATGAAATACTTGCGTCTCTGTGCGTAAAAATGAGATTGGCGGTCGCTCCCGGCTGTATGATACGCTTACGCCCCGCACGGCTGTCATGACCGTGCGGGGCGTAAACGTGTGATATATAAAATAACTGTAGTCTGCCTCCCGGCAAGACTACAGCCTCAAATGTCTCTCTTATTTATAATTTACTTTATCCCAACTTGTTGATGTGACATGCCAAGCTTGACTTCAGGTTGGCAGCCTTATTCTTGTGGATGAGGTTTGTCTTAGCCAATTTGTCGAGCATCTTCTGAATACTCGGGTAGAGCTTCAGTGCCTCTTCCTTGTCAGTCATGGCACGCAGCTTGCGCACGGCGTTACGCATTGTTTTTGCATAATATCTGTTGTGCAAAGTCCTTTTCTTATCCTGGCGGATTCTTTTGACTGATGATTTGTGATTTGCCATCTTTGTTGTTTCCTTATTCCTTGTTGTTCTTTTTATTGGTAGTCCCTAGGAGAGTCGAACTCCTCTTTAGAGAATGAAAATCTCTCGTCCTAGCCGATAGACGAAGGGACCGTTGTTGAATTTTTGCGGTGCAAAGGTAGGGGTTTTATTTTAAACTGCCAAACATTTTCCGGATTTTTTCTTAAAAAACATGTTGTTTTTCTTGCTTTTTGCTCTTTTTGAGGCGTTTTGCAGGCTTTTTCCGGGTTTCCGGGGATGTTTCCGGGCTGTCGGCGGATGACCGCCGGCAGCGGTCCGGGGATGATGTTACGGGACGGCCGACCCCTGATTTTTGATACGTGCGTAACATCTTGGCAGTCAGCTCTATGTCTTCGGCATCGCAAAAGCTTGCCTTTCGGGGCGCGAAAGCTTGTCTTTCAGGCGGCAAAAGCTTACCTTTTGCACGCCCGGAGCTTACCTCTTGCAGAACTTTAATTTTTGGCACAGGCTGTTGCTGATGAACATCTTCATGACTTTCTGCAGATGTCCGTTCTTAAAAATGCACGCCTAATATTTTGATTTTCCGCAATATTGAGTTAAATTTGCATCTTGAACGAATATATAATCAGACATGGAACAGAATTTCTTAATCTACAATACGCTCACCCGGAGCAAGGAGCGCTTCGTGCCGCTGCATGCTCCCAACGTGGGCATGTACGTGTGCGGACCCACCGTTTACGGCGATCCGCATCTGGGGCACGCCCGTCCCGCGATAACTTTCGATGTGCTTTTCCGTTATCTCAGGCATCTGGGCTATAAGGTAAGGTACGTGCGCAACATCACCGATGTGGGCCATCTGGAACACGATGCCGACGAAGGTGAAGACAAGATAGAGAAGAAAGCACGTCTCGA
>CALNFG010000041.1 GCA_939792625.1 uncultured Prevotella sp. | reverse complement strand
TGTTAAGGCTGACTTCAACGCAAAATACGGACGCGACATGACCGAGAACGACGTGCAGGCATGCTACGGAAAGTTTCAGGAAGAACTCTTCCGCACGCTCGAAGACTATTCGGAACCAATACCCGGAGTAGCCGGAGTGATAGCCGGTCTGCGCAAACAGGGCATCAAGGTGGGCTCTACCACCGGCTACACACGCGAGATGATGGACGTAGTGATACCCGCTGCGGCAAAGCGCGGATATGTCATAGACAACTGCGTGACGTCTGACAATCTGCCAGGCGGACGTCCGAAACCCTACATGATATATCAGAACATGTGCGAAACGGGCATCGCATCGGTGCGTTCGGTAGTGAAAGTCGGCGATACCATATCAGACATAAAAGAGGGCGTGAACGCCGGGGCCTGGAGCATAGGCGTGATATTGGGCAGCAACGAACTGGCTCTTACCGAAAACGAAGTGAACAACATGCCGGCCGACGAACTTAATGCACGGATGAAAGCCGTGCGCTATAAAATGTATGCGGCCGGTGCCGACTATGTGATAGACAGCATAGAGGAACTGCCCGCCCTGATAGAAAGCATCAACACCGTAATGAATTCATAAAGATAACAACAAAATCAAAACATTAATATAACATGAGACCTTATTTATTATTGACTCCCGGACCGCTTACAACAACAGAAACAGTGAAAGCCGCCATGATGAGCGACTGGTGTACATGGGACAAAGACTATAACGAAGGTATTGTTGAGGCAGTAAGGCGCGGACTTGTGTCTATCGCATCGAGCCGCCCCGAAGAATATACAGCAGTGCTGATGCAGGGCAGCGGCACATTCTGCGTTGAGGCCACACTCGGCAGCGTGGTGCGCCCTGAAGATAATCTGCTCGTAGCCGCCAACGGCGCTTACGGCAAACGCATGGGTGTGATAGCCGAATATTACAAGCTGAACTGCCACGTGATGAAGTTTGAAGAGACAGAAGCCGTCAATCCTGCGGCTCTCGACGAATATCTGGCAACACATCCCGAGGTTACTCACGTATCGGTGGTACATTGCGAGACAACCACCGGCGTACTCAACCCTCTTGCCGAAATAGCGGCCGTTATAAAGCGCTACGGCAAAACGCTCATTGTCGACGCAATGAGCAGCTTCGGCGGTGTGCCCATCGACATGGCTGAACTGGGTATAGACTTCCTTGTCAGCAGTGCCAACAAGTGCATACAAGGCGTGCCCGGCTTCGGCTTCATCATTGCCCGTCGCTCACTTCTCGAGCAGTGCAAGGGCGTGGCCCGCTCTCTGTCGCTCGACATATATGACCAGTGGGAAACAATGGAGAAAGGTCACGGCAAATGGCGCTTCACATCGCCCACCCACGTTGTACGTGCATTCATGCAGGCCATGAAGGAACTTGAGGCTGAAGGTGGTGTAAATGCGCGAAACGCCCGCTATCGTGAGAATCACCGTGTACTGGTTGAAGGTATGCGCTCACTGGGCTACAAGACGCTGTTGCCGGATGAGTGGCAGTCGCCCGTGATAACATCGTTCTACTATCCTTCGGCCGACTTCGATTTCAATTCTTTCTATCAGGCACTCAAGGCTCGTGGCTTCGTAATTTATCCTGGAAAAATTTCTCAGGCAGACACTTTCCGCATCGGAAACATCGGCGACGTGCATCCCGATGACTTCCGCAGACTGGTGGAAGTCATAAAAGAATTGCAGTAACAATGCCATTTGTCAATACGTAACCAACTGACAATTAGCATTATATCTTTAATAAGATATTCTTCAAAAAACAATGGGGCGGTAGATTGACCAATCAAATCTTCCTGCCCCATTGTTTTTATATATCTCCATTCAACCGTCTTATTATTTCTTTTTCTTCTCCAAATTAATCAGCAGAAGCCCTATTGCCGTCCATATAAGTTCTCTTATCCGCACAATCAGTGCAACGAATATGCCCGCACTGGCCGACATTGCCAGCCCCGCGGTAGACATCATGAAACCACCTTCACGTCCGCCGAGCTGCAACGGAATAAAAAACATAAGGTTGGCAAACAGGCTTGTAAAAGCAAGAATCAACACACATTGGGCATAACTGACATCGGGCGACAGCACCAAAAGGACGAACATTATCTCAAAAGCCGAACAGAAGCGGCAAGCCAGCTCAAGCAATACGGCAGAAACAAATGACTTGCGATTCTGATTGTGCAATGCAGCTATCTGTCTGTCGACAGTATCAAGCTGCTCCTTATGCTTACCTACAAAGCCTCCGGCCCACTTCTTTATACCGGGAATGTGGCTCATAAAGTTCATCAGTCTTACTGCCATGCCCTTGCGATAGCCCTTGATGAAAAACCACACACCAAGCACACAAAACGCACCGGCCAAAGCCAGAATAATGCCTGAAAGGAAGTTTAGTGGCTCTGTGATGAGATAAAGAAGAATGGAAAGTATCCAAAAGATGAAATGACTGAATATATGTGTCATGGCATAAAGTATCACCGATGATGATGCCCGCTCTGTTCCTATTTTTGGTGACAATGCCATTATGCGGTAAGGCTCACCCCCCATGAGTCCGCATGGAGTGGTGTAATTAAGGGCAAAACCCGACACGGTAATCTTGTAAAGCCAGAAAAAGTTTATCTTCGTTTTTTCTTCAGAGCCACTCTTTATTATGATATACCATGTGGCAGTATTGAAAATATAAAGAAAAGCCCACAATGCAACTACGGCAAAAAACCAATAGCCTGCGCTCTTCAGCCCGTTCCACACCTGATTATAATCCAACTGTGTGAGCATCACCGCCAAAACGATGACGCCAAACAGGAAGAACATGTTTTGGTATTTCTTCTTCATTGTCGCGATATTGACAGCCATAAGCCATGAAGCTGTTCCGATTCAGTAAAAAGAAAACAGAATCGCAACAGCCCCACGACGTTCAACCGCCAGTATTATTATTTATTGTTCCTGATTGTCTTTTGGTTTAGCTTTCGGTATGTTGAATCTTGTCTTTTCGCTGTCATCGCGCTTTTCATGGTAGAGCTTTTCAAGAGGCTGTGCCAACGGCTCGTCATACTCAACTCTGTGACGGAACACATCAATGGCAAGATATACCGCATGACGGAACGAACTTTCGTCTGCCATGTTCTTTCCGGCTATTTCGTATGCCGTGCCATGGTCAGGCGAAGTGCGCACCAAAGGCAGTCCGGCAGTAAAGTTGACACCTTCACCACGGTCAAGACTCTTGAACGGGGCTAATCCCTGGTCGTGATACATGGCCAAAACACCGTCAAACGAGCAATAACCTCCGTGCCCGAAGAATCCATCGGCCGCATAAGGGCCGAAAGCACAGACGCCGTTGGCTGTCAGTTCCTTTATCGCCGGGATGATTATCTCCTGTTCTTCTGTGCCCAGCAGACCGTCATCACCGGCATGAGGGTTGAGTGACAATATGGCAATACGCGGATTTGATATACGCAAATCGCGCTTCAACGATTCGTTAAATATAGTTGCTTTCTCTATAATACGTTCCGCTGTTATCGCCTGCGCCACGTCTTTTATAGGCAGATGAGTGGTAACCAATGCAACACGCATCATATCATTAAGCAATATCATAAGAGATTTTTGTCCCTCTCCTACACGATCTTCCAGATATTCGGTATGCCCACAGAAGTCAAAGCCGTCACCCTGTATGTTGTTCTTGTTGATTGGTGCGGTTACAAGAACATCAAACAAGCCCTTCTTATAGTCATCCATAGTCCGGTCAAGAGCTTTCAGTGCAGCCTTGCCGGCCTCCTTGGAGGGTAAGCCAAGCTCAACTTTCACCTCCTCGTCAAACGTTGTCAGCAAGTTCAGCTTTCCATTATGAGCCTCTTCCGCCGAACTTATAATCGTAAAATTGGCAGGTATGCCGAGAGCATTACGGTGATAGGCTGCCACTTTAGGCGAGCCATATATTATGGGAGTACACAACTCAAGCATTGCCGGATCGGCGAAAGTTTTGAATATCACTTCATAACCAATGCCGTTGGTATCACCATGTGTTATGGCTACACGTATTTTTCTGTTTTCCATATCCATTGTTCTATTGTCATGTTTTTTTATAGAGTTTGAGGCCGGCAAGCCTCAGACTTATTTTTTATTTTCATTATCAAGTTTGAGTGTGAACAGCGCGGCCTCAAGCTGTCTTATCAGGTTACGTTTTCTTGTCTCAGGAGCATAGACAAAAGCCTCTGCCACTAACACTCTACCGCCAGATGTGTCAGTCATCAAATGAGAGACAAACGGCCCGCCCATTGCGTCACCATGCATCTCCCACAAGCCACGGCCAACCATCACATATCTGCTCTTGCCGCCCTGAGTCATGCTCCATTTCACAGAGCCTTCCGCTGTCTGCATATACATGCCCTGACGTTCACCCGGAATATTGATTTTCATCACACTGTCACGTACAGTCAATGCACGTTCCGGCATAAGATTGCCGCCTGTATAAGAATACACGCAAATGTTTCGCATGCCTCCTGCCGTGTTGTTTGAAAACCAGACAAAGTTATGTCCGCGCTTACTTGCCTTCATGTCCGCAGGTATTCTCATATCCGCGCCAAACATACTCTTCACTGTTGCCGCCGCCTCCTTGTTATAGCTATGAGCCAACCGCACTATTTCCATATTAAGCTCAGCTCTCACCAACAAAGAAATTACCGACCGTGCAATCTTCGGTATGTCACGACGCAAGACAGAAACATCCGGTGTGTTGACATAAACCACCATCTGAGGTTTTGCCCATACATTCTTCTCATATCTTATACGTGTTGCCGTAAAACGTGTGCTGTCTGCCGTAACCATCACTATTGCCCGAGCCAGCCTTGCTGTCTGTCCGAAGTGAACGCTGTCGACACGAGACACGTCAAACATCGGTTCTGACTGCGGCAAGGCCGGGGTATCTTGTGACAATATACTGTCCATCAGCACTGCACACTCTCTGCTTGCAGACGTCACAACCACTTCATAAGCACGCCCGCCGCTCCGTGGCAACATCGAGTCGGCACCGCTGCACGATACCAACATTATAACCGATACTACAACTGTCGCAATCTGAAATGCACCCAGCAGCCTCATCTGTCGGCTCCGCCCTCCTTGCGGGCCGTACTCAACAGTCCGCAAGCGGCATATATATCCTGCCCCCTGCTGGCCCTTATCGTTGTGAATATACCGTGAGCCGTAAGATAATCACGCATAGCTTCCATACGTGTTTCATCTGCACCATGAAGATTTACACCGGGTATCTGATGGAAACGTATAAGATTGATGCGGCAATCAAGACCTCTGAGCAACTTCACAATCTCACGCAAATGTGCCGGAGAATCATTCAGTCCGCCAAAAACTATATATTCAAATGACAAACGACGCTGATGACTGAAGTCATATCCTCGCATCAGTTCAACCACATCTGCTATCGCAAAAGCTTTTTCTGCAGGCATAAGCATGGCACGTTCCTCGTGATATGGAGAATGCAGACTGACAGCCACATGGCACTGACTTTCTTCCACGAAACGTTTCAATTTGTTCTTTACTCCCACACTGCTAACAGTTATACGCTTCGGACTCCAGGCATAACCGTAATCTGCCGTCAGCACCTCTGTGGCCTTAAGAACATTGTCAAGATTGTCCATGGGCTCACCTTGTCCCATAAAAACGATGTTTGTCAGCTTGTCACGCTCGGGGAGAGAATATATCTGATTTAGAATTTCAGTAACCGTAAGATTTCCTTCAAAGCCTTGTTTGCCCGTCTGACAGAATAAGCAATTCATCTTACAGCCAACCTGCGACGATACGCAAAGCGTGGCACGGTCATCCTCGGGTATGAACACAGTCTCCACATATTTCCCCGAAGCCGTAGGGAACAGATATTTCACTGTGCCGTCAACTGAACATTGGCTGTCAACAGGTGGCATGCAGCCTATGCAATAAGAAGTTTTCAGCTTCTCACGGTTGGCCTTAGAAATATCCGTCATGTCATCAACCGACATTACGTGCCTTCCATAAATCCACTTCGCCATCTGCCCCGCAGCAAACTTTGGCAGCCCCAGGCGTGCGGCCACATCTTTCAGTTCGTAAAGAGATTTGCCCAACAGGGGCTCGCAGATATATTCCATCTCTGTTTTTACATTTTATGCCTTTCAACGTGCAAAGGTAATTAAAAAAAACGACACGGCATCTACTCCACCTCTTTTTTATGGCTGTTCACAAAAACAGGTGAAACTTACACAACTCATTAAAATCACATAAACGACCATGAACACAAGGAATAATCCTTGCTTTTTATTTCTCATTCCTCATGTCGTTTCTGTATTCTTTGGGTGTCTTACCGTATTTCTTTCTGAAGCATTTGCCGAAATAACCTGCATCACGGAAGCCTACCGAATAAGCAATCTCGGTAATGCTACTGTCGGTAGTCTCTATCAGTCCCGCGGCTTTGGTCAGGCGTATCTCTCTCACCAGGTCTACCGGGGCGAAACCAGTCAGGCTCTTAAGTTTTTTGAAAAATGCCGAGCGGCTTAGTCCTATCGTACCGGCTATCGTATCGATATTAAAATCATTGGAATTAAGATTCTGCTCGATGATTTCATGTATCTTGTGCATGAATTCAACATCGCGCTTCACCAAATGACTCTCATAATCTCCCCCTGAGGTCTGAGCAGCTCCGGCAGCTTCAAGCACAACCATCTTGCGCTGGAATATACGCTGTTCTTCAAGCAACTGCTCTATACGTGCCGTCAGATAACTGCTGCTGAACGGTTTCGGTATAAACGCATTGGCACCGGCCTTCACAGCTTTCATCTTATCCTCATCTGTATTCTTTGCCGTAAGTATTATAACGGGAATGTGGCTTATGTTGAAGTCCTGACGCACGTTGCGCAGCACGTCCAACCCGCTCATTCCCGGCATCATAAGGTCAGAAATGATAAGATCCGGATGATACTGTGATATTTTTTTCATGCCTTCACTTCCATCGTGAGCCGTAACAACGTTATATCTGCTACCCAGATGGAGCGTAAGCATGCGGCACATATCCGTGTTGTCTTCTATCAGAATAATGGTCGGCACATCCGCATTTGCATCATCGCCTGCATTAGTGGCCTCATCAGTTACAGTGATCTGAGAATCAATGCTGTCTGCCATACCTGCGTCCTCTTCTCCTTTTACACCTTTACCGGCTTCAGATGCAGTCTCATCAACAGCGCTGTCAGCAGCCGTGGCCGTAGCATCATCAAAATAAACCTCAATGTCTCTATCGCTGAATTTGGCACGCTCGGTAGGAAGTTCTACGGAGAACACCACTCCGCGACCGTCCTTGACATTCTCTGCCCAGATGCGGCCGTGGTGCATGTTGACATATTCCTTCGACAGCGACAGGCCTATACCCGTACCGGCAGAAACCGAATCGGCAGAAGTCTTGTTGTCGGCCTGTGAAAAACGCTCGAATATAAGGCTGAGTTGTGACGGCGGTATGCCCACACCATCATCTTCCACATGCACGGTACACATACCTTTACCTTCGTCATATTCAAGTGATACGCTTATCTTGCCGCCATCGTCGGTGTACTTGAAGGCATTATTAATAAGGTTGTTAAGCACCACACCTATCTTTTCAGCGTCACACCATGCCATAACATGCCCGGACGGACGATAGAAGTCAAACGCTATGCCGCGCTCGGATGCAAGTGCCCGAAAGTCGTTCATCAGAATGTCTATCATGTCCGTAATGTCCACAAGCGACACGTGCAACTTCATTTTGCCGTTCTGTATCTTGCGGAAGTCAAGAATCTGATTGACAAGCTGGAGCATCTTGCGCGAATTACGTTCTATAAGATTGAGATATTCGCGACCTGCCGGACTTAGTTTCTCGTTGTTCTTCAGTTCCTCCACCGGCACTTTTATCAATGACAGCGGTGTGCGCAATTCATGACTGACGTTGGTGAAGAAACGTATCTTCAGTTCGGCCAGACGGTCGTTGATGTAGACTTCGTTACGCATGCGTATGACGTATATCACGGTGCGTGCTATGGCATAAAGCACAAGCACCGCCAACACTACGTAAATAAAGCGCGCCCACCACGTGGCCCACCACGGTGGAAGCACAACTATCTCGAGAACACATTCAGGCGAGTCACTGTCGTCTACCCTTACCATGAAGGTATAATGTCCCGGCGGCACGTTGGCGTATGAGGCAAGTCGGTTGCTGCCATTGTTATGCCACTGTTCCTCATATCCGTCAAGTATGTAAGTGTAAGGGATAAGACTGTTATCCGCATAATACGGTGAAGAAAACTCAATGGTAAATGTTGACTGATTGTGACGCAGCACAATCTTTTTTGCATATTTCACCGAGCCTTGATAAATGGGCGGCTCAAAATCTTCGAGATCGCGGTTGTTTACCTTGAAGTCTACGATAAACGTGTTATATTTAACTTCGTTTTCCGTCCTCACCTCATCCGGATTAAATGACAGCAGTCCCTGACGACAGCCTATCAGCACACGACCGTCCTGAAGACATATCGACGTATTGTCTTCAACCGTAACATTCGGGAAACCTGCAAATCTGTCATAACTCTTCACGAACGACGAGCCTTGCTTCAGACTGGCAAGTCCGTTCTCCGTACCTATCCAAAGACATTTGTTTTTATCTTCCACGATAGATGTTATTACGTTGCCGCTCTGCTTCTCATTCACCACGTAAGACGTAAGCACCGGGCGGTGCTTCTCCTCGTCATAATAGTCCAGACGGTTAAGCCCGTTGCCGAATATGCCCATCCAGATATACCCTTCACTGTCTTTGTACATGGTCGATATGTCGTTGCTCGTCACGCCAGAACTGTTGCGGTCGCGGTATGTCTCGAACTTTATGTCTGACGCCTTCTTAAAATTACCGCCAAACGACATGAGACCGTCTGTTGTGCCAACCCACAGACGGCCGTCGCGGTCTTCAGATATTACACGCACATCAGTATAAAGCTCATATCCCGGATACGCAGACATGCCATTGCGTTTATGTCTGAACACAATGTGGTCACCATGCTTCTCGAGAAGATTCAGGCCGCCGTAGAAGGTACAGACCCATATTCGTCCGCGGCTGTCCTGATATGTGTAATACACCCTGTTACTGCTAAGCGACGAGATATCGCCACGCCTGTTCAAATAACGCGTCAGCCTGAGTCCCTGCGGAGCCATGGCATCAGGAACGGCCCTTACCAGCCCCGAGCCTTTGGTTGAAAACCACAGGTTACCATCCCGGTCTTCCATTATGTGATACACGGCACCTATGTCGCCCTCTACAAACTTCCGCTTCACTCTACAGCTCTTGACGTCTATGCAATACAAATCGCCGCCACGCGTGCCAACCCATAAGTCGCCGCTGCGTGTCTGGAAAGCCGCACGCACTCCCCCGCTCAACGGCGACTGGCTGTAAGGCGTATCTCCGTCATAAATTTCACGGTTGATACCGGGCACGCCGAGAAAGTCTGCAAACAGGAACTTGAAGCTGTATTTCGGGAAACAGACCTTAAATATACCGCTGGTGGTAGACGACAGCCACATTATTCCGTTAGAATCAATGTCTACATCAAAGAAGTGCGTACCCCTCACGTTGTCATCAAACTCTTTCAGGCGGTTTATGCTCTGCATCAGCCTTGTCTTATGGTCGAAGCGCCACACCTCGCCGTCACGCTGCAATACAAACAATCCGTTGGCTCCCGAATCAACAAATTTCATCTCGGCAAACAGGCTGTCCGTAGGCATGACAAACGTAAGCTCTGACGATGTTGCGGGGTCATGACACAACATAATACCGTTACGCGAACACAGCCATAACTTGTCATACTTGTCGACAAAAGTCTTGAACACTCTCGAAGCCTCTGAAGAAACAAGCTTGGGACTGCCGCCTCTGGCTACGGAATATAGTCCGGAAGTGGTCGTGAAATATAAATTTCCACCTATAATATTGACGCTCGACACAGGAGTATGAAGTCCGTCAAAAAGATAGCGATGAGTACGGCCTTCGGCAACGCTGATTACATAAATCACACCGTTGCGCGTACCTGCACAAATATACTGGCCGGTATATATGAAACTGGTAAAATTTCTGTCAGCGGCAGTGCCCGCAAGCAACGGCCTGGCATTGCGTTTTGACACAACAGCCATGTTCAGATTGACATCAAGCCAATAGACATACTTTGACGTTTCGCCCAAAATATTGCGGCGCAGCCTCATCGTAGCTCCGTCAATATCACGCCGCGAGTCATATATCTTGTTGACATATATCTTGCCGTCAGCACCCACAGCGGCCTCAAAAATATCCTTGTTTCGCGTCAGCACCATCACCCGGCCGTTGTCCATGCGCTGTATCTTTATCACCTGCACGTTGCGCGAAAGACGTTTCAGCTCATTGTACACATCATAATAAGCCTCGGTTACCTTATCAAACATGTACAGATGGTTGTCCGTGTTGCGAATCCACAGATAGCCGTCCTTATCCTCCACGACATTTCTCACTTTCTGCGGGGGCACGTCTGACAGATGGCTCGGGCGCGTGGTGTATGGCATGAACTTCGCTCCGTCAAACGAACACAGACCGTGCCACGTGCCAAACCATACAAAACCGTCCTTGTCTTTCAGGGCACTGTACACGGTGTTGCTGGGCAGTCCCTCTTCTGTTGTGTAATGTTCCACAATCATCTCCGGCTGTGCCGCCACGGTTATGGGGAATGCCAGTATCAGAAATATGAGGCGTAAGATGTTGTTCATTCCGTGTAAATGTTATTGTCCGCAAGGTAGGTCTTTGCTGACAAAGATACGACAAAAAATTTACAATCAGGCATTTTTTAGTCACTAAAAAACAAGAGATGGCATTTTGCATTGTAAAAGCTTATGTTTTAAGCTACAAAAGGTTACCTTTTACAATGCAAAATGCCATCTCTTAGAACACATTGACAGTCAGCACGTTATACAGCCACAAAAACACTGTCTGTCAACAGACCTTTTTCACACCTCTTTTCCGCCTAAAAATACACGGCTGACAAGTGGCGAAGTATATGCGTAAGGTATATAATCAACTGACGGCACAGGCTCGGTAATAAAGAAATTTGCCGTCTTGCCCACGGTTATCGAACCGAAGTCTGCACTCAAGCCCATGGCATAGGCAGAGTTAAGCGTGGCTGCGTTGATGGCTTCCGCAGGCAGAAGACGCATCTTTATGCAGGCCAGCGACACGACAAATTTCATGTCGCCCGACGGTGTTGACCCGGGATTATAGTCGCTCGCCACGGCCACACCCAGCCCGGCGTCAATCATCTTGCGTGCCGGAGCATAAGGCATGTTCAGGAAAAACGACGTGCCCGGCAGCACCGTAGGCATGGTTTCACTGTCCTTTAGGACATCAAACTCTGTCTCGGGCATGTTCTCCAGATGGTCTACCGACAAGGCCCCGTGTTTCACACCGACAGGCAGACCGCCGGTAGCAGCCAGCTCATCGACGTGTATCTTTGGTTTCATACCCCACTTCGCCGCAGCTTCAAGTATGCGGTCAGTGTCTTCAGGAGTAAAGAATCCTTCATCACAGAACACGTCTACATAATCGGCCAGACGTTCGCGTCCCACCTCGGGCACCATCTCGTTAACCACAAGATCGACATACTCGTCATGACCGTAACCGCGGCCTATGGCGTGAGCGCCGAGAAACGTCGACACAACGCGCATCGGCACGCTCTCACTTATCCTGCGTATCACGCGCAGCATCTTCAGCTCATCAGCCGTATTCAGGCCGTACCCGCTCTTTATCTCCACACAGCCCGTACCTTTACGCATTATCTCTTTTGCGCGGCGCATGGCCTGGCGGTATAACTCGTCCTCGCTGAGCGTATGCAGCAGGTCGGCCGAATTGAGTATGCCGCCACCCCTGCGGGCAATCTCGGCATAACTCAGACCATTTATCTTGTCAACAAACTCACCCTCGCGGCTGCCGGCATAGACTATGTGCGTATGCGGGTCGCACCACGACGGCATGACCAGTCCGCCGCATGCGTCAATCGTGATGTCTGCCGACATTCCGTCTGCCGGCATATCCGCCATGCTTCCGAAAGCCTTTATCCGACCGTCTTCGGCCAGCAGCCATGCATTCTCAATCTGTCCGAGAGTCTTCATCCCGGCTCCGCACAGACGCTGTGTGCCCGCCGTCCCGATGCCGGCAAGCACACTTATGTCAGTTACAAGAAGGCGCATTGTTCTCCAGGAAGTCAATAGAATCCTTGATGTAAGGATACATCACTTCATCATTGATTATAAACGGCACCACCTTACGATATTCGTCACGCACACGCTGCACGGCCTGCGACGACTTCAGCGGACGGCGGAAATCCAATGCCTGAGCCGCGTTGAACAGTTCGATGGCAAGTACACGCTCAGTGTTAAGCACCACCTTATATAATTTAATGGCAGCATTGGCTCCCATGCTCACATGGTCTTCTTGACCCTGACTTGAAGGAATGCTGTCCACAGATGACGGTGTACAGAGACTCTTGTTGAGACTTACCACCGAGGCTGCCGTGTACTGGGTTATCATGAAGCCACTGTTCACACCCGGATTGGCCACGAGGAAGCTCGGCAGACCGCGTGTGCCTGACACAAGCTTGTAAATGCGGCGCTCGGATATGTTGGCAAGCTCGCTGACGGCGATTGCCAGGAAGTCCATCGGCAATGCTATCGGCTCGCCGTGGAAGTTGCCGGCTGATATGATTAAGTCGTCGTCCGGACATACCGTTGGGTTGTCGGTTGCCGAATTTATCTCCGTATCTATCACTGACTTGACATAAGCCAAAGTGTCTTTCATGGCTCCATGCACCTGCGGAATGCAGCGGAACGAATACGGGTCTTGAACATACGACTTCGGCTTCTCCACAATCTCGCTGCCCTCAAGCAGTTCGCGCATACGCCTTGCCGTATCTATCTGTCCCTTGTGCGGACGCACCTGATGCACTGCATCGGTAAACGGCTCAACCAGTCCGCAATAAGCGTCGAGCGACATGGCGGCTATCACGTCGGCCCAGGCACTAAGGCGCTGACTGTTAAGTATGGCCCAAACTGCAAAGGCACTCATGTTCTGCGTACCGTTGAGCAGTGCCAGACCTTCTTTTGAGCCGAGCTGAATGGGTTTCCAGCCGTTCTTGCGCAATACTTCGGCACCGGTCATCACCTTTCCTTTATACTCTACTTCGCCCAGCCCGACAAGAGGCAGGCACAGATGAGCCAGCGGAACGAGGTCGCCAGACGCTCCGAGTGAGCCTTGCATGTATACAATGGGATAAACATCATTGTTGAAAAAGTCGACAAGACGCTCCACCGTGTCAAGTTTGCAGCCTGAATATCCGTAACTTAACGACTGTATCTTTAGCAACAACATTATCTTGACAATCTCGTTTGGCACACGGTCGCCCGTACCGCAGGCGTGAGACATCATAAGGTTTATCTGCAACTGTGCCAGATGGTCCTTGCCTATCGAGACGTTGCACAGCGAGCCGAAACCGGTAGTTACACCGTAAATAGGGTCTTTTGTCTCGGCTATTTTCTTGTCCAAATACTCGCGGCAGCGCACGATGCGTCTGCGCGCGTCATCGCTAAGTTCTATTTTGTAACCGTTCTTTATTATTTCGCCGATGCGTTCTATCGTAAGATGCTCGGCCGATATTTGATGTACCATGATACAATATGTTTTTATTATGTGCGATAAAAAATCAAGAGTCAAGGATTAAGAACACACGTCTTGCGGAACACAAAGCCGTAACAGGCGATATACTTAATCCTTAACTCTCAGTTCTCATTTAGAATACTTCATTAATGATATCATCATCCACAAGATTCGGCATTGTGACTTTCAGCCCCTGCGTACGCTCCATCTCGCGCACAATGCTGTGCATCGAGCCTTCGTTGCGTGCCCAGCTGC